>JBIKTP010000563.1:0-2934 GCA_044348035.1 Burkholderiaceae bacterium | reverse complement strand
TGCCTGTCTGGTTTGCAGTCGCTAACATTGAAAGTGTCGCAGCGGGTCTTTGGTTAGAATGAACAGGATTCAAGCGGGAATCCTGACATATTGCGGGGCCAATAGTCCACGATGTGGTACGAACCTGCGTCGGGCCGACGGCATCCACAGCTCACCCACATGTTGTCCAAAGGTGCACCCCCCAAACTGTTGATAACTTGTGAATAATATCCGTGTTGCTGGACTGCAACGCCTTGAAAATCGCGATCCGGGTCTGTCCTTTCGGGGCTTTTTGCCTACAATGAAGCTCCAACTATCGCAGTTGCCAATGATTGTTGGTTCAGGGCGCGTCCGTTCACGACGCGCCCTTTTTTCTTTGCCCAGACCTTTTAATTCAAACACTTAAGCGTTCTCGTTGATGGATCACATCAGAAACTTTTCAATCATCGCGCACATCGACCATGGTAAGTCAACACTTGCAGATCGATTGATCCAGCGTTGTGGCGGCCTTGAGGCCCGCGACATGGAGGCGCAAGTGCTGGACTCGATGGACATCGAGAAAGAGCGTGGGATAACCATCAAGGCCCAGACTGCTGCGCTTCATTACAAGGCGCTCGATGGCAAGGTCTACAACCTCAACCTCATCGATACGCCAGGGCATGTGGACTTCTCCTACGAGGTCAGCCGATCCCTCTCGGCATGCGAAGGTGCATTGCTCGTTGTCGATGCCAGCCAGGGTGTGGAGGCGCAGACGGTTGCCAATTGCTACACGGCCCTGGACCTCGGCGTGGAGGTGCTGCCGGTGCTCAACAAGATGGACCTGCCCAATGCCGATCCGGAGAATGCGCGGCGGGAGGTCGAGGATGTGATCGGGATCGATGCCACGGATGCCATCGCGTGTTCTGCGAAGACCGGCATGGGTATCGACGAGATCCTCGAGGCGATCGTGGCGCGCATACCGGCGCCAAAGGGCCGTCCGGCAGGACCTTTGCGCGCCATGATCATCGACAGTTGGTTCGACAACTACGTGGGCGTCGTGATGCTGGTGCGGGTGGTCGATGGTCGGCTGGCGAAAGGGGAGCGCATCAAGCTGATGGCGACCGGGGCCACCTACAACGCGGACGGGCTGGGCGTGTTCACGCCAGCGAATGAGCCGCGCCAGTCGCTGGAGGCTGGTGAGGTCGGCTACGTCATCGCCGGCATCCGTGAACTGCAGGCGGCCAAGGTGGGGGATACCGTCACTTTGATCCGGCCCGGCACCGGCGGAGCAGCCTTCACCGCGACCGAGGCATTGCCCGGTTTCAAGGAAATCCAGCCGCAGGTTTTTGCCGGCCTGTACCCGACGGAAGCGAACCAGTACGAAGGTTTGCGCGACAGCCTCGAGAAACTCAAGCTCAACGACTCGTCCTTGCACTATGAGCCGGAGGTGTCGCAGGCGCTGGGCTTCGGCTTCCGCTGTGGCTTCCTGGGGCTGCTGCACATGGAGATCGTGCAGGAGCGCCTGGAGCGCGAGTTCGACCAGGATCTGATCACCACGGCGCCAAGCGTTGTCTACCAGGTGGTGAAGGCCGATGGCGAGGTGGTCATGGTGGAAAACCCGTCCAAGATGCCGGACCAGAGCCGCACCGAGGAGATTCGGGAGCCGATCGTGACCGTCCGGCTGTACATGCCCCAGGAGTACGTCGGGTCGGTCATGACCTTGGCCAACCAGAAACGCGGCGTGCAATTGAACATGGCCTACCACGGGCGCCAGGTCATGCTCACCTACGACATGCCACTGGGCGAGATCGTGCTGGACTTTTTCGACAAGCTGAAGTCCGTCAGCCGCGGGTATGCGTCCATGGATTACGAGTTCAAGGAATATCGCGCCTCGGATGTGGTGAAGGTCGACATCCTGCTCAATGGCGACAAGGTCGATGCCCTGTCGATCATCGTGCACCGCTCCCAGTCCCAGTACCGCGCCCGTGCCGTGGTATCCAAGATGCGCGAGATCATCTCGCGCCAGATGTACGACGTCGCCATCCAGGCGGCCATCGGGGCCAACATCATTGCCCGTGAGACAATCAAAGCGCTGCGTAAGAACGTGCTGGCCAAATGTTACGGCGGCGATATATCGCGCAAGAAGAAGCTGCTGGAGAAGCAGAAAGCGGGCAAAAAGCGGATGAAACAGATCGGGTCTGTGGAGGTGCCCCAAGAGGCGTTCCTGGCCATTTTGCAGGTGGATGATTGATGCAGGTCCTGACCTCTCTGATACTGGCCGCTTTTGCTGCCTACGCCGGTGGCTGGTATTTCGGCCGGATCGAGGGCAACTTTGCCCTGTTGTTGTTCTCGGCCACGGTCGTCACCGGCCTTTACTGGATCGCCGAGCGCCTCTATTTCCTGCCCCGGCGCGAGAAGGCGGCCACGGAACTGGCCGAGCATGCGGCCCGCAGGCGTGCCGAGCTCGACAAGATGGGGCTGCGCCAGGACGAGGACGATACGGCGCAGGCGCGGCAACGCTTGTTGATGCAGCCTTGGTGGCTCGACTGGACTGCCGGGTTGTTTCCTGTGATCGCTGCGGTATTCCTTTTGCGTTCATTCCTTTTTGAGCCGTTCAAGATCCCGTCCGGCTCCATGATCCCGACCTTGCTGGTGGGTGACCTGATCCTGGTGAACAAGTTCCACTATGGCTTGCGCTTGCCGGTGATCAACACCAAGCTGACCGACGGAACGCCCGTGCAGCGTGGCGACGTGATGGTGTTTCGGTATCCTCCCCAGCCCAGCCTGGACTACATCAAGCGGGTTGTCGGTGTGCCGGGGGACGAGGTGGCCTATCTGAACAAGCGGCTGACCGTCAACGGCAAGCTTGTCGAAACCAGCGCCGTGCCGGAGTTCTTTGACGAAGACACCATGCGTTACATGCGCCAGTTCGAGGAAAAGCTCGGTGAAAAGCCGCACCGACTGCTCAATGACGAA
>JBIKTP010000053.1:0-9165 GCA_044348035.1 Burkholderiaceae bacterium | reverse complement strand
CAGCGGCTCGTCGAACAGGAACAGCTGCGGGTCGCGCGCGAGCGCCCGGCCCATGGCCACACGCTGGCGCTGCCCGCCCGAGAGCTGCGCGGGCCGGCGGTCCAGCAGGTGGCTGATCTGCAGCATGGCGGCGACCTCGTCGATGCGTTTCCTGCGCACCTCGGGCGCCACCTTGCGCATCTCCAGCGCGAAGCCGATGTTGTCGGCCACGGTCATGGTGGGATAGAGCGCGTAGCTCTGGAACACCATGGCAATGTCGCGCTGCGCCGGAGCAATGCCGATCACGTTGCGCCCGCCGATGAGCAGTTCGCCCTCGGTGGGCTCCTCGAGGCCGGCAATGATGTTGAGCAGCGTCGACTTGCCGCAGCCGGAGGGGCCGACCAGGATGAGGAACTCGCCCGGCGCAACGTCGATGTCGATGCGCTTGAGCACCTCCACCGTCTTGTTGCCCTTGCCGAACGCCTTGCGTATGCCCTTGATGTGCAGTGGAGAAGCCATGTGGTTCAACCTTTGACGGCACCCGCCGTGAGACCCTTGACGAAATACTGCCCGGCGAGCACATACACCAGCATGGTGGGCAGGCCGGCGATGATCGCCGCAGCCATGTCCACGTTGTAGGCCTTGACGCTGCTGGTGGTGTTGGCCATGTTGTTCAGGCCCACGGTGATGGGTTTGCTGTCGGCGCCGCTGAAGGCCACTCCGAACAGGAAGTCGTTCCAGATGTTGGTGAACTGCCAGATCAGCGTGACCATCAGGATCGGCGTGGACATGGGCAGCACGATGCGCAGGAAGATGCGCCAGAAACCCGCGCCGTCGATGCGCGCGGCGTTCACCAGCTCGCGCGGCACGGCCGTGTAGTAGTTGCGAAAGAACAGCGTGGTGCCTGCCATGCCCGCGAGGCAGTGCACCAGCACCAGCCCGACGATGGAACTGGAGATGCCCAGCCAGCCCAGCACCTGGCTCATCGGCAGCAGCACCACCTGGAACGGCATGAACACGCCGAACAGCAGAAACCCGAACAGCACTTCCGAACCCCGGAACTTCCACATGCTCAGCACATACCCGTTGACCGCGCCCCAGGCGGTGGAGATCAGCACCGCAGGCACGGCCATGATCACCGAGTTCCAGAAAAAGGGCGCCAGACCCCGACAGTCCACCCCGGTGCAGGCGGTGGACCAGGCCAGCCGCCAGGACTCGAAGTTCAGGCTGTGGGGCAGGCTCAGCAGGTTGCCCGAACGGATCTGTTCTGCGTCCTTGAGCGAGGTCGCGACCATCACATACAGCGGCGCCAGGAAGAACAGCGCCGCCAGCAGCAGCAGGCTGTAGACGAACAGGCGCCCGAACGAGAAGGATCTAGCGGTCATGGGGCTTGCTCCGCAGTTCGCTGTACAGGTAGGGAACCACGATCGCCGCCACGGTGGCCAGCATCATGGTGGCGCTGGCCGCGCCCAGGCCGATCTGGCCGCGGGTGAAGCTCATGGTGTACATGAAGGTCGCGGGCACGTCGGTCGCGAAACCCGGGCCGCCCGCGGTGAGCGCCATCACCAGGTCGAAGCTCTTGATCGAGAGATGCGACAGCACCAGCACGGTGGAGAACACCACCGGCCGCAGGATCGGCAGGATGATGCGCCAGTAGATCAGCGGCAGCGACGCGCCGTCGATCTGTGCGGCCTTGATGATGCTGTCGTCGATGCCGCGCAGACCCGCGAGGAAGAGCGCCATCGCGAAGCCTGCCGACTGCCAGATGCCCGCGATCACCACGCAATAGATCGCGGAGTCGGACTGCACCAGCCAGTCAAAGGTGAAGCTTGTCCAGCCGAGGTCCTGCATGAGCTTCTGCAGGCCGTCGCTGGGATTGAGAATCCATTTCCAGGCCGTGCCGGTCACGATGAACGACAGCGCCATGGGGTAGAGGTAGATCGTGCGCAGCCAGCCTTCGGCGCGGATCTTCTGGTCGAGGAATATCGCCAGCACCATGCCCACCGCCATCGAGCCGCCCACGTACAGCACGCTGAAGATGCCCAGGTTCTTCAAGGCGACGTACCAGCGGTCCATCTCCCACAGCCGGGCGTATTGCTCCAGGCCCACGAAGTTGTCGTAGTTGGGCAGCATGCGCGAGCCGGTCAGCGAGAGCACGCCGTTCCAGATCATCAGGCCGTAGATGAACGCGAAGCCCAGCACGAAGGCAGGGGCGATCACCAGTTTCGGCAACAGGGTTTCAGCGGTTTTCATGGGGGTTCCCAGGAACAGGCCCACCCGCGCGGGGCGGGCCTGTCGGGCGGGCCACGCACGGGCCCGGGAAGCGGCTTACTTCGTCGTCGCGGCTTTGGCGATGTTCTTCACGCCGTCGGCCACCGAGATCTTGTCGTCGTTCCAGAACTGGCTCACCGCGTCCTTGATGGCGCCTTCGGCGGCCGGAGCGATCGCCATGCCGTGGGCCACGGAGGGCACCAGGCCACCACTCTTGGCGGTGTCCACGAAGTCCTTGCTGGAGAGCTTGGCGCAGTCGTCGAACTTGTCCATCTTCATGTTCAGTCGGACCGGGATCGAACCCTTGTTCAGGTTGAAGACTTCCTGGAAGTCGGTGCCCATGATGGCGGCGGCCAGATCGCCCTGGGCCTTCTGTGCGCCGGCGTCCTTGAGCTTGAACATCGCGAACGAGTCCACGTTGAAGGTGTAGGCATTGGCGGTGCCGGGAGCGGCGGCGCAGAGGTAGTCCTTGCCCGGCACCTTGCCTGCAGCGCTGAACTCACCCTTGGCCCAGTCGCCCATGAACTGGAAGGCGGCCTTCTCCTGGATCACCATGGCCGTGGCCAGGTTCCAGTCGCGCCCGGGGGCGGCAGGGTCGGTGTAGGACTTGATCTTGCGGAAGGTCTCCAGCGACTTGGTCATGGTCGGACTGGTCAGCGCCTTCGGGTCGAGCTTGACCAGTGCGTCCTGGTAGAACTTGGCGCCACCCACGCCCAGCACCACCGATTCGAAGGTGGTGAAGTCCTGCCAGTTCTGGCCGCCGTGTGCGACGGCGATCATGCCGGCCTTCTTGACCTTGTCGGCAGCCGCGAAGAACTCGTCCCAGGTCTTGGGGGCTGCGGTCACGCCGGCCTTTTTCAGCACGGCAGCATTGGCCCACATCCAGTTGACGCGGTGCACGTTGACCGGCGCCGCCACGTAGTTGCCCTTGGACTTCATCACGTCGGCCACCACCTTGGGCAGCAACTTGTCCCACTGCTCGGCCTTGGCAACGGCGTCCAGGTTGGCCAGCACGCCTTCGGCGGCCCATTGCTGGATGGCCGGGCCCTTGATCTGGGCGGCGGCGGGCGGGTTGCCCGACACCACGCGGCTCTTGAGCACGGTGGCCGCGTTGTCGCCACCACCACCAGCGACCGCGAAGTCTTTCCATACATGGCCCTTGGCCTGCATGATTTTCTTGAGCTCGGCAACCGACTTGGCTTCGCCGCCAGACGTCCAGTAGTGCAGGACCTCCACTTCACCGGCCAATGCCGCAGAGCCGGCCGCTGTGAGGGCGGCAGCGATCGCAAGTTTCGAGAGTTTCAGCATCATGTCTCCAGATAAGAAAGGGTTGCTGCATGGCAATGGCCGCAGCGGTGTGCCATCCGGAGCAGCACCATGCCACTCCGAATTCATTAATTTTTCATTAATTAATTGATGGGGTCATCAGGATAAACCCGGAGAGGCTGAATGCCTTCGCCCGGACACAGAAGGTCCACCCACAAGCCAACCCATGTACTCCAAGACCTGCTACGACCTGACCTCCGCGGTGGGGCAGGGCGACGCCGCCGACATGCGTGCGCTGCTGAAGAAAGGGGCAGGGCCCAAGCTGCTGGGCCAGTCCATGCGCCCGGGCGAGGGCCGCAAAAGCCTGTGTTTCCTGGCTACCCAAATTCCCCCGCCTTGGCGTGCGCGGCCTGGCCCGGCCCGGCCCGGAGTGAGGCAAAGCCTACCGAACCTGGATCTCGACCCGACGGTTGCGTGGCTCAGCGACACCGTCCCTGGTGGGCACCAGCAACTCCCGTTTGCCGCGACCGGTCGCCCCGATCCGCTCCGGGTTGATCCCCCTTTCGATCAGACGCAAGCGCACGATCCTGGCGCGCTGCATTGATATCTCGTCATTGACGCTGTCGGTGCCCAGTGCGTCGGTGTGCCCGACCACCTGCACTTCGGGAGCCGGCAGCTTGGCGACTTCGGCGAGTATCTCGTCGAGTCGCCGGGCCGAGTCCGGCGTCAGGCGATCGCCACCGATCTCGAAATAGACGGTATAGCTGCGGCGTTGCGCCGGCATCGCGTCGAATAGTGACTTGTATCTGGTTTCTATGTCGCCCGCCGTGCCGACGGAGGTCTGCACACTGGTCGTCGTGACGGTCGCCGTAGCGTAAGGCTGGGAGAGCACCGCCTCACCGCCCCCCATGGGTCGCACCACGACCGCGCTTGGCGACCCATCGGCCTGCGGCAGGAGCACGATCCGATCGGACCGTGGCGGCTTGGGCACAGCGACCGGCGGCTCGGGCACAGCGACCGGCGGCGCGGCGCAAGCCACCAGGATGAACGGAATCAAGGCCGATCCGATCCGGCGTGCGACCTTATTCATCGCCGAGCACCTCGACAATGAAATCCGTACCGCGGATGCCGATGGTCGCGGTCGCCGTGGCGACGCGGACCGAAGCCGGACTGCGCCGACCGACAAGGCCAGTCACGTAACGCATGGCACCGAGCAGGATCGATGTGTCGACGTTTCCTTCCTGGGTTTTGGCGTCGAAGCTGAAACCATTGATGACCAGGGTTGACCGGGGTCCCATGCTGATGCGTGTGTCGTCGCGCAGAGTGATGCCGGCGCTGCCCCCGGCGGGCACGATGATCCGATCCCTTTCCCTGACCGGATCCCCGACACGCAAGGGTAACGAGGCACCCGATCGCTCGACCCGCACATCGCCCTGGACGATTTTCGCCGTGCCACTGTCATCCGCCCAGGAAGTCGAGCCTGCCAGCGCACCCCACAACAGCCAGCCTGCAATCCTCGATAGGTTACCTGATCGTGTCACGATAATCTTGCCAAAAAAGTGGTTTGCCTGAACGGAGCAGCGAAGTTTGCCCATGATGTCCGCGCCGCATGCCGATTCCCCGCGTCCGTGTCGACACAATGTTGCAAGAAGTTTGCCCGGCTCCCGCTTGCCTGTGGGCGGATCAGATGGACCCGATCATAGCCGCACAACACAGATTGCGTTCGCCGAGGACCATTCACCCCCTGAGGCTTCACGAGGGTCTTGCAGATGGGTGGTGTTGAAGGTGTTTCACGGGTTGCGCTTTGCTGTGCCCGCTCGGTTTTGCGTATGGTGTCGCGACATCGATCAATGACGCTGGCTTGTCTGCATTTGCTGGACTGTCATTCAGCTCGGTGGTCGTTACCGGGCCGACGCCGGAAACGGCACTCAATGGCAATTCTGCGGCAAACCAGGCGTCGCGCTCAGGCACCCTGACCGGGTTGAACTGGGGCGCCGGCCAAACCCTGGCAATGCGCTGGACCATGAACGATTTGTCCGGTCAGGACGACGGGCTCGGCATTGACAACTTCAGCGTCGCGACGCCGGTACCGGAGCCTGAGACCTACGCCATGCTGCTGGCCGGTCTTTGCGCGATCGGTGTTGCTGTACGGCGCCGCACGAAGCAGTAAGGCGCAGCGCGCATGGAGAAGCCTGCTGCGGCAGTGTTGCTCGAACTGCGCCACCGGGGAACCCAAGATCCTCGCCGCCAGCCTGCATCGGCTGGTGTCCGACAAGATCCTGGCGCACCCGGGGCCTGACTGGCACAGTCGCCGCCCAGGGGCAGGGCCGCGCGGCTGGGCCGCACTTCGCTGCCTGAGCCGCTTGCGCTGTCGGATACCTGTCGTTGCGGGCGGCGGCTACCCGGCAGCATCCGGTGGCGCTGCGCGCTGTGTCGGCACGCCCTGGCCAACATCAGGGTCAACCCTGAGACCGGGACGATCCAGCGACCCGTGAACCTTCGAAGACCTGCCAACTCGCCAGCGCCGAGCCTGCAGACGCCCGGCCTGCGCGCTGAATCCACCCGGACTTGCGTGGTTCGGCTCCCTGCAGGCCCGGCCGGGGGATTTTTCAGACCCTTTCTTGGGGCGTCCTATGGCATTTGAAATTTCTACTTACTATCCCGCGTTTGCAAGTGTCAATGTGGTGCGAACGTTCAGATCAGCCGCGGTAGCGACGTGTGCGCAGCGCCAGTATCGCCGCGCCGCCCAGCATCAGGACCCAGGTGCCTGGCTCGGGCACGGCAGAAGCGGAAAATTCCACCATCGAGGTCTGGGTGATTTCAAATGGAGTGTCCAAGGGGCCATC
The DNA here is from genome assembly GCA_044348035.1 of Burkholderiaceae bacterium. Classification (GTDB taxonomy): domain Bacteria; phylum Pseudomonadota; class Gammaproteobacteria; order Burkholderiales; family Burkholderiaceae_C; genus CAISIP01. The sequence continues at coordinate 2,803 of JBIKTP010000053.1, read as the reverse complement.
GCTGGTCAGCTTGAGGCCGGTGACAAAGCCGCCGGGAAGATTCGCCGCCGGGCCATTTTCAATGCCGGTGACGATGAAGGCCGAGAGGCCGGGATCGAAGGTATATGCGACCCCAGACTGCCAATCGCGCACCAGATTGGTGGTGGTAGACCCGGAAAGGCTCCAGATATCGAAGCGGTTGTCGCCGATTTCCGGCAGCACGACGCGCATGAAATTCTGGCCGCCATCGATGGTGAACAGATAGCCGACCGCCACCGCCGGATCGATGAAGGTCCATTCGTTTTGCTTCCAGCAGGTGGGATCACTGCCCGGCAAGCACGTGCCGACGCCGCCGAAGCGGAATCGAAACTCGGTGTCCCCGATAAGCGCAAAGTCACCACCGCCACCGCTGCCGCTGCCGCCGCTCCCGCCGCTGCCGCTCCCGCCAGAGCCGCCGCCCGCACCGCCCCCGAATGCGAGGGCGTTACTGTTGTTGTTACCACCGCCGCCGGGACTGCCGCCACCGCCAGGACCGCCGCCAGGGCCGCCGCCACCGCCAGGGCCGCCGCCACCGGGACCGCCGCCGCCGAAACCGCCAGGGCCGGAGCTGGTGGGCATCGCAGGATTGTTGCCACTATCGCCAGGCCGTGGATAACCCGTGCAGTTCAGGACGGCCCCATTACGTTCGAGAAAATCCCTGAGGGCTACGTTCCCGCAGGCATCGAAAGCGAATGCCGGGGTGGCGCTGAAGCTAGCGCCTGCAACGGCCGCGAGGGCCAGATATCTGAGCCGCTTTGTGCCGGCGATGGCGATCTGTTGCGCAAGCATGGTGAACCCCTTGTTGTCGGCCCCTGCCGGTGTATTCCGACTGCAAATTCCCCGCAACCGCAGGTAATCGCTGGACAGCGCAATAAACGGGCCAAGCAGAAGTTCTGCTGAAGAATCAGATTGTTATGTGAAATCTGGCACTGCTTGATTTGAGAGGTGTAAAGGTATCCGACAATTCTGGTTGCGGTCGATGGTCGGTTGCCAACTCATTTGCGATAGGTCTGCTTGCATCACAGGTTTGCTGAAAGATTTCTCCGAGGTAGTTGCAGGGATACGAATTTCAAACGCCCACAGGGTACAGATTGACGCCGCCGGCCAGGCGGAGCTCAAGCTCAAGACCCTCTGGCGCGACGGCACCACGCACCTGGTGATGAGCCCGCTGGAGTTTCTGCAGCGGCTGGCAGCGCTGGTTCCCAGGCCGAGGCTGCACCTGATCCGCTTCCACGGGGTGCTGTCCCCGAACGCCAAGCTGCGCCCGCTGCTAGTGCCGCAGGGGCCGCCCAAGGGTGAGCAAGCGCCAGGCGTTGGCGCATCCGGCGTCCAGTGCGAGGCCGAGACCGCCCAAGCTGGGCCCGGACGCATCAGCCGGGCGTGGCTGCTCAAGCGGGTTTTGGCTACGACATAACTTGAGTACAAGTTAGGCTCCGCTAAAGATTGTGCTTTCGGCACAGACATGCAACGCTGGCCTGAGACCGAGCCAATCCAGCGACCCGTGAACCTTCAAAGACCTGCCAACTCGCCAGCGCCGAGCCGACAGACGCCCGGCCTGCGCGCTGAATCCACCCGGACTTGCGTACTTCGGCTCCCTGCAGGCCCGGCCGGGGGATTTTTCAGGCCCTTTCTGGGGGCGTCCTATGGCGTTCAAAAGTCCTATTCTTTTCGCCTGGATAGATCGGGCCCAGCCAACATGACGGTAACTTGTTCAGACTCCTGTTGACTCAAATCAATCAGGCCATGCGGTATCTCATGGAGACTTGCCAACGCAAGATGCCAATCGCCTCAATTCGAGTGTTCGATTGAGGACCTGACGATCTGCAGGCCCCTCAACCCACAGGAAGGTCATTTCATGCTGAACCATCGGGCGTTGGCCGCTAGCTTTGCCGCAGCGTTTCTTCCTTTTGTTTTCTTGTCAGAGGGTTTTGCAGCCGAGATCGGGGCGACGAAACCGAAACTCTGGCAGGGAAACGGTGCCAGGGTGTTTGAATGGCCGACGCCGGACCTCAGCTCCAGAGTCGAGTGGGCCAGCGAACAGAAAACGTTCCAAGACGCGATGACGCGGGCGGATTATCTGTCGGCTGCTGGCGGGCAATCCGTCGAGGCCATGGGCGAGTCCAGGTACAAGGAGTTGAAAGGCCTGGTCAATGCATCCGGCTACAGCGGCGTATGGGAATCTGGTGGTTATTACCGCGATGAGATCTTCTTCTCGACGGCGAACGGCCAGCCGGCGGATCTGGCCTTGACGTTCAATATTTCCGCGACGGGCAGTACGCATGCTTCGGACAACGCCAGCGCGCTTTTGACCATCAGTTGGGGAACCTACTTCGGCATCCAGTCCTACCGCGATTTTGGTTCTGAAACCTTGATTGACCTGAGCGGTCCGAACACGTCCGTTGTATTTGGTGACCAGGTGACCCTTCGCACAAGCAAGCTCGACTACCTCGTCGCGAGTGACCGTTATGTCGCGTTCTCTGTTGGATTATGGGGAAAGGTCAACGAAGGTGAGCTGGACTGGTCGCACACGGCCGGTTTCGTCAGTTACAGCGCCTTTCAGGATGGCATCCAACTCGCGCCTGACCAATTCACCATTCTTGAAGGCGTTGGCGTCCCGGCCGTCCCCGAACCCGGGACCTATGCGATGTTTCTGGCAGGCCTGGGACTGATCGGGGCGATAACCCGTCGGCGAAAGGCCAACGCCTGAGTCTTGTCGGCGATGCATGAACAAACCCCGCTTCGGCGGGGTTTGTCGTTTCCGGGAAATGACCTTCTCAGGCCCATT
>JBIKTP010000562.1:0-2949 GCA_044348035.1 Burkholderiaceae bacterium | reverse complement strand
CACCGAGATCAATGCTGCCGTCACCGGGCAGGACCCGGCCGAGGCCAAGGCCTTCTTCTACAAGCTGGCATTCATGCATCCGATCGGCCGCATCGGCGAGCCCGAGGACATCGGGCAGGCCATGGAATACCTGATGCTGGCCACCTGGACCACCGGCGCCGTCATCGATGTGGACGGCGGCATGGGCCTGGGCGCTGCGAAGCTCTGAAGCAGCGCAACCCTTGAACCCACCCTTGAATTGCCTGAACGATCCCTCCCATGACCACCACTGACAAAGACCTGCTGTCCCCCGCCATCTCCGACAATGCTCTGGCGGAGGCCCGCGCCCTGCTCGGCATGCCGATTCGCCTGGAGCAGTACAACTACGAAGCCTCGCGCGACGTGATCCGCCACTATGCCTGGGGCATCGGCGACGACAACCCGGTCTATGCCGACCCGGACTATGCGAAGGGCACGAAGTGGGGCACCATCATCGCGCCACCGACCTTCTTCTTCGCGCTGTGGGACGCCGTCGTCGCGCCGGGGCTGCCCGACGTGCAGTGGTACTACTCGGGCATCGACGCCGAGTTCTACCACCCGATCAAGCGCAATGACACGGTGACGGCATCGGCCGAATACGTGTCGGCCGAGCCGCTGTCGGGCAAGACGGTGTCCAACATGATCGTGCAGACGGGCGACGTGCGCTACCACGACCAGGACGGGCGCCTGATGACAAAGGTGCTGTCCCACTGCTTCCGCGTGGCACGCTCTTCCGCCAAGGGCGGTCTGAGCTACGCACCGCGCGAGAAACATGTGTTCAGCGAGGAGGAGCTGGAGAAGATCGCCAACGCCCAGATCAACGAATACGTGCGTGGCGCCGAGATGCTCTACTGGGACGATGTCGAGGTGGGTGCGGCACTTCCTGGCACTGTGCGCGGACCGATCAACCAGCTCGACATGACCACCTACTACTGCGGCGCGGTCGGCACCTCGGGCTACAAGTCCACCAAGCTGCGCTGGAAGTACAAGCACTGGGCCAACACCAGCCCGGACAAGTTGCCCAACAACTACGACAAGAGCTACTACGGCGCCAAGGTGCTGCCCTCGATCGGCCACCAGGACGCCAAGGTCGCCACCGTCGACCTCGGCATGCCCGGCCCCTACGACAACGGCCCGCAGCGCTGCGGCATGCTGGGCACGGTGGCCACCAACTGGATGGGCGACAACGGCTTCGTGCGCAAGCTCAGCGCCCGGCTGAAGATGCCGGTGATCTTCGGCGACTGCAACTATTTCAAGGGCAAGGTTGCGGGCAAGCGCAAGGAAAACGGCATGGGGCTGGTCGACCTGGAGCTGTGGGGCGAGAACCAGTTCGGCCAGGTGACGATCAAGGGCTCGGCAGTGATCGAGTTGCCCTGCCGCTGAATCACCCGGGAATGCCAGGCCGCATGACCGACCTCACCCGACTGCTCCGGCCTGCCAGCATTGCGCTGGTGGGTGCCTCGCCGGACGCCACGAAACTGGCCGGCCGGCCGCTGGCCTACCTGAAGCGCTATGGCTTCCAGGGGCGCATCCACCCAGTCAACCCGAAACACGCGCAGATCGACGGCGTCGCCTGCAGCGCCTCCATCCAGGCACTGCCGCGCGACATCGACCTGGCGCTGATCCTGCTGCCGGCCCACGGCGTGGCGCAGGCGCTCGAGGAATGCGCGCAGCAGGGTGTGGCCACGGCCATCTCGATCGCCGGCGGGTTTGCCGAAGCCGGCGCACCGCAAGAACAGCAGAAGCTCACCGACATCTGCCAGCGCCACGGCATCCGGCTGGTCGGCCCGAACTGCGTGGGTCTGCTGCACCCGGCGCATGGCATCACCGCCACCTTTTCCAGCGAGCTGAAGAACGCCATGCCGCGCCCGGGCAAGGTGGCGCTGTTCACCCAGTCGGGGGCCCTGGGCAATTCGCTGCTGCAGAGCTTCAACGACCTCGGGCTGGGCCTGGCCTACTGGGTGTCCACCGGCAACGAGGCCGACATCGGTGTGCTGGAGCTGGTGGAACACGCGATCGGGGACGACTCGGTCGAACTGATCGCGCTGTATGTCGAGGGCCTCAAGCAAGGCCACCGCCTGCTCGATCTGGCCCGCCGCGCGCGCGCCGCCAGCAAGGCCATCGTGGTGCTGCGCTCGGGCCGCTCCCAGCTCGGGCGGGCGGCGGCGGTGTCGCACACCGGCAAACTGGCCGGCGCCTGGAAGGTGTGGTGCGATGTCGCCACGCAGGCGGGCGTGATCATGGTCGACAACCTGGACCAGCTGCTGGATGTCGCCACGGCCTTCGACCTGTTCGGCCATCCACGCAAGGACGCCTCTGGCGGCCTGGGCGTGCTCACCATCTCCGGCGGGCTGGGCGTGCTGATCTCCGATGCGGCGGCCGATCTCGGCCTGGAGCTCCCGGCATTCACGCCGCAGAGCCAGGCGGCGTTGCGCAGCGTGCTGCCGCCGCAGATGTCGGTGGCCAACCCGGTCGACACCGCGCTGTTCACCGACGAGAAAGGCTACTCGCTGTGCGCCGAGACCGTGCTGCACGACCCGGCCATCGGCACGCTGCTGCTGGTGCTGACGCGCCTGGCCCATGACTACCAGGCGCTGCTGCCCTGGCTGGAGCGCCTGGGCGGCGAAGCCCGCACCATGGGCAAGCGGCTGGCGGTGTCCTACCTGTCCTCGTCCGACACCCTGTCCCCCGAGGACCGGCGACGCCTGGTGCGTGCCGGTGGCCTGGTGCTGCCCACCGCAGAGCGTGTGGTGGGTGCCATCGGACGCCGTGCCATCGCCGCGCGCGACGTGCCGGCCGGTGAGACGGGCGCCGTTGCAGTACCCGCCAGCCACTCGGTGGCGGAGTTCCTCACCTGCGCCCGGGTGCCTCTGGTGCCCGAAGGCGTGTTCACCGATGCTGCGGCCGCCGGTGCCTTCGCCGATGCGCAGG
>JBIKTP010000561.1:0-2953 GCA_044348035.1 Burkholderiaceae bacterium | reverse complement strand
GCTCGCCGTCGAAGCTCCCCGGGTCGGCCTCGGGCACCGCAAATGCGGTGTGGTCGAGCACGATGTCGCCGTGGATGCTGCGAACGCCCAGGCCCTGCACGCGGCGCAGCAGCAGCCACATGCGCTCGAGCACCAGCTTGGGGTCGCCGACACCGCGGATCGTCAGGTTGCCGTACAGGATGCCGTCGCGCACCGCACCCTCGATATAGACAGGCGTGTTCCAGGTGTAGGCCGGCCCGAGCAGGTCCAGGCCGGCGTAGGTGGTCACCAGCTTCATCACCGAGGCCGGGTTCATCGGCACCTGGCCGCGGTGGTTGAGCCGGGGCGCGGCCTTGCCCTCGGCATCCACGACCAGCAGGCTGAGGGCCTCGCGCGGCAGCTTGGCGCGCTGCAGCGCGGCATCCACCTCGGGGGGCAGGCTCTGTGCCATGGCGGCGGACGCGGTAGCGAGCAGCAGCAGCACGGGCAGCGTGCGCAGGAGGACGGGCATGGGCAGGGCGGGCATCGGCGTCGAGTCTACCCGGCATGGTCTGGCCGGTGCGCGCCCCAGGCCCAGCCGATAATGGCCGCATGCGCCAGCCTCTGCAACTGTCCCGGCGCACGGTCGGGCTCCTGGCGGCCCTCATCACCGTGGTCATCTGGACATCCTTCATCGTGATTGCGCGCGCCTCGGTCGATCCGGCGCGCGCCGCCACGCTGCACCCGCTGGACCTCGCCTATGCGCGCATCCTCGGCGCCAGCGCCGTGCTGCTGCCGCTGGGCTGGTGGCTGGTGCGGCGCGACCGGCGCGCCGGCCGGGGTGCCTCGTCGCTGTTCGGCTTCTCGCCGCTGCCGCTGCGGGTGACCGTGACCGCCGGCCTGTTCGGCGGCCTTCTGTACGCGCTGCTGGCCTACAGCGGCTTCCTGTACGCACCGGCAGGCCATGCCGCGGTGCTGATCCCCGGCAGCCTGCCCCTGTGGACGGCCCTGCTGGCGCTGCTGTTCCTGGGCACACCCATCACGCCGGCCCGCATGCTGGGCCTGGCGCTCATCATCGGCGGCGACGCGCTGGTGGGCGGCGCCAGCCTGCTGCAGGCGCTCGACGGCGGCGACGTCTGGCGCGGTGACATCATCTTCGTGGCGGCCGCCATGTGCTGGGCGGTCTACAGCGTGCTGGCCCGCAAGTACGCGCTCGATGCGCTGCGCGGCACGGTGGCTGTCACGGTGTTCGCGTTTTTCAGCTTTGTACCGGTGTACACCGTGCTGATGCTGCTGGAGCAGGCGCCTGCCGGCCTGCTGCAGGCGCCCTGGGGCACGGTGGCCTTCCAGATGGCGTTCCAGGGCCTGGGCTCGGTCGCGATCGCCGGCGTCACCTACACGCGCATGATCCAGCAGTTCGGCCCGGTCCGCTCCACGATGATCACCGCGCTGGTGCCCGGCCTGTCGGCGCTGGGTGCGGTGCTGTTGCTGGGCGAGCCGCTGCACTGGAACCTGGCCCTGGGGCTCGCGCTGGTCACGCTCGGGATCCTGTTCGGTGTGCGCTCCAGCACGCCTGCCCCGGTGCTTGCCCTGCAGCGCCCAGGCCAGTGAGCCGCATTCGAGAAGTCCATGCCCCTGCTTGCCTTCGACACCAGCACCGACGTGATGTCCATTGCCGTCGGGCGCACCGAGGGTGGCGTGGGGCAGCAGTGGCAGCACACCGCGGCAGGTGGCGCGCAGGCTTCGGCAACGCTGATCCCGTCGATCCTGGCGCTGATGGCCCAGGCCGGTGCCAGGTTCTCCGATCTGCAGGCCATCGCTTTCGGTTGTGGCCCTGGCGCATTCACCGGCCTGCGGACGGCCTGCTCGGTGGCGCAGGGACTGGCCTTCGGTACGCCCATGCCGCCCGGGAAGCCCGCCCTGCAGGTCCTGCCGGTGGACAGCCTGCTGGCCGTTGCCGAAGAGGCCCGCCTGCATTGCGCTCCGCAGGGCGGACCCTTGCGGGTGCTGGCGATGCTGGACGCCCGCATGGACGAGATCTATGCCGGGGCCTATGCCTACGACGGCCACGAATGGCAGCTGTGCCAGGACCTGCAGGTGCGCCGCCCGGAAGCGCTGCAACTGCCCGCGCAGTGGCAGGCGCAGGACGTGCTGCTGGCGGGCAATGTGTTCGCGGTCTATGGAGAGCGCCTGCCGTTCCCGGCTGCCGCGCAGCGCTGTCCGGCGCTGCCCACCGCCGCCGCGATGCTGCGGCTGGCACCGGCCCTGCTGGCCCGCGGCGGGGGCGTTCCGCCCGACCAGGCCTTGCCCACCTATATTCGCGATAAAGTGGCGCAAACCACGTCCGAGCGCGCGGCAGCCCGCGCTGTGCCGCTGCCCGGACCTCCCGCCGATGCCCCATGAGTGCCGTCCTTGAACCTGCCGAAGCCCAGTTCGAGCCCCTGGTGGCTGCACGCCTGCCCGAGGTGCTGGCCATCGAGCACAGCGCCTACGAGTACCCGTGGTCGCCGGCCAACTTCCGCGATGCGCTCAAGTCCGGTTACGAGGCCCAGTTGCTGACGGCCGGCGGCACCTTGCTCGGTTATTTCGTGGCCATGAAGGGTGTCGACGAGGTCCACCTGCTCAACATCACCGTGGCGCCTGCCTTCCAGCGCCAGGGCTGGGCCCGGGTGATGCTCGACGCGCTGGCGCTGTGGGCGCGCGGGCAGGGCGTGCAATGGCTCTGGCTGGAGGCGCGGGTCAGCAACCTGCGCGCGTTGGAGGTGTACGAAGCCCATGGCTACCGCCGCGTCGGCCGGCGGCGCGCCTACTACCCGGCCGCCCGCGGTACCCGCGAGGACGCGGTGGTCATGAGCCTGCGGCTGTGACCGCCTGCCCGACCTGCCACCGCCGAAGGACCCGCCGTGAGCCTTGACCTGGACGAACGCCAACGGGCCATGCTGCAGGAGATGCATGTGCGGGTCTGGTGGCCTGCCGCTGCGCCAGCATTGGTTGC
>JBIKTP010000560.1:0-2958 GCA_044348035.1 Burkholderiaceae bacterium | reverse complement strand
TGTTCGCCGAGCTCCGAAACCGTGAGGGCGTCGTGCTCCCAGAGCACCACCATGACCAGGTATTGTGGATAGGTCAGGCCCAGCGCCTCGGGAAGCGGCTTGTAGACCTTGGTCATCGCCAGCGAGTCTGAATACAGCGCAAAACACGGCTGGTTGTCGCGCTGGAGCGCGCGGTCCGGGTCCAGATTCGGGTTTGTGTCAGGCATGGAGGCAACGCATCACACAATCAGATTGCGAGCAAAGCGCGTGGTCTGTGGCTTTCGCATCCTGCGCCGGGTCCTGTCGCAACCCGTGCTCGGCGGAGGGGGTGCGGCCCCCGGCGCCACAAGGCGTCAAGTTGCGGCCGTGCCCGCCCGCTTCAGCGCACGCTGGATCTTTTCAGTGTCGAGGGCGAACTTCACGCGGTCGGAGGGGAGCGAGGCCTGAATGGTCACAGCCTTGTCACTGGGATCCCGCGCCATGTAGAGTCCCAGTCCCACCCCATCTGCGTTCATGAAGCTGACAGTGACGGGCGTGGTGGGAGTCTCGCCGCGGCGCACCACCACGGCAATCTCGCCATTGGAGAGGGTCACATAGGTGCCGGGCGGATAAAGCCCAACCACCGCGGTCATCGCCGACCCGACGCGCAGCAACGCTGCCTCAGGCTGTGCCACCATGAACCGCAATGCACTGCGGGTAGGCAGGGCAGCACGCGTGGCACGGGCGGATACCTTGGCGATGAACTGGTCGGCCATGCTCAGGATGCGCGTGAGCTCCTGTTTGGGGTCGGTGCCAGTCGGGTCATGAGGCGCATGGTGCGTCGCCACCAGTTCCAGCCAGTCCTCTTCGAAGACACCCATAGTGCGCAGTATCTCCACGCCAATTTGGGGGTGCTCCTTGATCAGCTCCTTCTGTTCGGCCGACAGTGGGGTCTTCTGACGGACCATCACATCCTGCTGGCGCGCCATGCCAATGTTCATGGTGAGCGCCGCACGGAACAGCACCGGCCGTATCGGTTCGGCCACCCCCAGCTTGCAGGCCGTGAGTTCGCACAGTACCGCAGCGAGCAGCGCGTGTTTGGCGCAATAACCCAGGCTGCGGTCAGCCATCAGCTGGAACAGTGCGAAAAGGCTGTTATCGGCGCTGTCGGTGAGCAGTTCAGTGGCGCGTTGCTGTACGCCTTCCAGCCGATCCAGAGGCGTGCGGGCGGCCGTCCCCTGGTAGAGCACGCCCATCAGAACCTCGTACAGATCGACCCAGCCGCCCGGAATGTCGTAGCCCGTCACATAGTCGGCCTCCAGGATCTCCGAGGGCATGTAGCTTCTCTCCAACTCCCCCATGGTGGCGCCCTGGCGGAAGCGTTCGTAAATCAAACGGTTGTAGCTCCGTTCCCAGGCCCTGAAGTCGGCCTGTGTCACACTGGCATTGTGGGAGGCAAGGAAGTCTTGGTGCTCAACCGACTCCACCGGATCACCCTTGCGGATGAGCAGTTTGCCGCGACCGTCCCAGATATTGAACGGCACGGGCTTACCGGGTTCAAGGCGGTGACAGGGCAGGTTGACAAACGACATTCGCGGTAGTGTATCCGAGGTAACCGGGACAACACCCAACCGGCCCGGCGACAGGCCCATATCCGTGAATTCCTGCAAAGGGTACGGGCCAGCCAACCAGTCCAGCGCCCGCGTGAAGGCACACGCTGTGCCTCGGCTGCTGCACATTGCTGGCGAAGTCGGCGTAAACGCTGGGAGACCGGACACGCCGCCCCCTTCCAGCGCCTGGCAAGGCAGCACACGTGCAGGACGCCCCAGGACGCGATAAACCTTGGCCACAACAAGGCCTGCAAGGGCTCGGTGCCGGCCCGCCAGGGCGGGTTGCTGCTGCGACGCAGGTGGTGTTCATGCCCGTGCGGCGGCTGCGCGCGATGGGAACTGCCTTCGACAATGCCGGTTGCCGTCACGCGGGCGGGCGACAGCGGTGCGTGGTCAGCCATCGGGAAACAACTGAACGGGCCCTCATCAGGACCTTCAAAGCACGCTCAGCGCCCGACGCCGGCGCTCGGACCGGGCGCAGTTGGCGAAGCCCGCCTTTTTTGCACCTTTCCGACGCTGCGACGGTGAAGTGGCGACTGCAGACCCGGCTTTTCCAAGGCGCGCATCGACAAGATCTCCTGATAATGTCATCGGCTTTGTGGACTATCGATCCGGGGCAGCGCGCCTGCGCGCCTCGCTTCAGGACTTCGGACACCATGTTTGACTACATCATCATCGGCGGCGGCTCGGCAGGCTGCGTGCTGGCCGCGCGCCTGAGCGAAGACCCGGACGTCACCGTGGCCTTGCTGGAAGCCGGCCCGGTCGACCGCAATGTGCTGATCCACTGCCCGGCCGGGCTGGCTCTGCTGGCCCGCACGCCCTTCGACAACTGGCGCTTCGCAACCACTGCGCAGCCGGGCCTGAACGGACGGCGGGGCTACCAGCCTCGCGGCAAGGTGCTCGGTGGTTCCAGTTCGATCAATGCCATGGTCTACGCCCGCGGCCACCGCAGCGACTACGACCACTGGGCCGCAGAAGGTAACCCGGGCTGGGGCTTCGACGATGTGTTGCCCTACTTCATGCGCGCCGAGAACAACGAACGCGGGGGCGACGCGCTGCACGGCACCGGCGGTCCGCTGAACGTAAAGGACCTGCCCACGCCCAACCGGTTCGGCCCGATCTTCGTGCAGGCAGGGGTGCAGGCCGGGTTTTCGGCCAATGCCGACTTCAACGGGCCCGAGCAGGAAGGTGTGGGCATGTACCAGGTGACCCACCGCAACGGCGAACGCTGCAGCGCTGCCAAGGCCTACCTGACGCCCAACCTGTCCCGTCCCAACCTGCACGTGATCACCGGAGCACACACCACCCGGATCCTGCTGGAGAAGAAGCGCGCGGTGGGCGCGGAGTTCCACCACGCCGGACTGGTCAAGCAGTTGCGGGCGACCCGCGA
>JBIKTP010000559.1:0-2960 GCA_044348035.1 Burkholderiaceae bacterium | reverse complement strand
CGCCAGATCCGGCAGGGAGCGCTCCGCCCCGGTATGCGGATCGTCGAAACGTCCGACGATGTGCAGGGGGGCTGTGAGGTGCGGCTCCGTCATGGCTGTCTGAGCATTATGGCGACGGCGCCGGGCGCACGCGAAAGCTATACTGAACCGTGGAGACCAATCCTTCCCACGCCGTGCCGCCCACCGGTTCTCCCGGGGCAGATCCACCGATGCTGACCGTCGTCATGACCTGCAAGGGGCGGCTGGGCCAGTTGCAGCAGTCGCTGCCGCTGCTGGCTGCCCAGGACCGCCTGGCCCTCATCGTGGTCGACTATGGATGCCCGGAACGCGCGGGTGACTGGGTCGCCGTGCACCATCCGCAAGCCCTGGTCGTGCAGGGCCCCTGCGACACCGAATTCAACATCGCGCATGCGCGCAACCTCGGCGCTGCGCAGGCACGAACGCCCTGGCTGGCCTTTGTCGACGCCGACACCCTGGTGGGCGCATCGTTCGCCGACGATCTGGCGGGCCAGTTGCAGGGCGCCTGCTTCTTGCAGCCAGACCCCTGCCCCCATGAGCTCTCGGGTCTGGTCGTGTGCCCGCGGGAGGATTTCCTGCGGATCGGTGGCTACGATGAGGTCTTCCGTGGCTGGGGCACCGAGGACCGCGACCTGTATGCCCGGCTGGAGCGGGCCGGATGCCGCAGGCGACGGTTTTCGGCCGCTGGCATACGCGCCCTGGCCCATGGCGACGGGCAGCGTACCCGTTTCCACGCGATCACCGACCGATTCCTGTCGCTGCGCATCAATGGCATGTATTTCCAGATCAAGCACGACCTGTCGCGCCTGTCCGGCCTGATCGACCTCCCGCTGCAGGACCGGCTGGCGCTGTACGACCAGGTGCGCCGGCTCGTGCTCGAAAAACCCGGTGAACCCTGCCAGATCGACGCCCGACTGCCCGCCCGCTGCGACTTCATGCAGCCACCCGGCTGGCGGCTGCGCCGCACGATCCGCTACCGCTTCGAACCACAGGAACCGCACTCCCCATGACACCCCCGGCCACTTACGCGGAACTGATGGAACAGGGCAGCAACATGCACGCCGCCGGCCAGCCGGAACGGGCCCTGGTGGCGTTCGAGCGCGCCCTGGCGCTGCAGCCTGGTGATGCAAATGCAGCGAGCGCATGTGCTGCCATGCTGGCCGGCGCCGGGCAGGCGGCCGCAGCCTACCGGATCCTGCAGACGGCCCGAAGCCAGCTGATGGCGTCGGCCGATGGCGCCACCAACCTGGCGATTGCGGCAGAAGACTGCGGCCGGCCTGCGGATGCGCAGGCCGCCTATGCCCGCGCGCTGGAACTCGACCCGGACCACCTGCGGGCGCTCAACAATTCCGCACTCGCGGCCGCACGTGCAGGAGACTGGGACACCGCCCTCGGCCGGCTGCGGCGTTGCCAGGATCTGGCCCCGGACGAGCCGCAGACCTGGCTGAACCTGTCCGACGTGCTGGTGGCCGCCCGCCGCTGCGCGGAGGCGGCCGACCTGCTGTCGGATGCGATCGCGCGTTTTGGGGCCCACCCGGTCCTGCGGGTTCGCCACACCCTTGCGCTCGCCTTCGCTGGCCAAGTCGCCGCCGCACAAAAGGCCCTGGACACCTTCGACCCGGAGCACCGCCGGCTGCTGACGCAACTGCTGGAGCAGGCCGGTGCCGCGACCGGGCGCATGGTGCGAAAGACCGCAATGCGCATGCCCGACGCCAGCGAGCTGTTCTGCCAGCAGGCCTTCGGCGCCATGCAGGTCTGCGACTGGCGCGACCACGACCACCTGACCGCCGTGATCCGCGAGATGGAGGCGCAGGCCAGCCGCACCGGGCAGTACCGCGATGGGCGTGACACGCAGTTCTACGGCCTGATGCTGCCGCTGCACGAGGATGAACTGGCCCTGCTGCGCACCCGATCGATCGCAGCCATCGGCGGCCAGCTCGCGACGCCGATGGCGCCATTCGTCGCCAGCCGCTCACGGCACCGCGACCAGCGCATCCATGTCGGGCTGGCCGTGCAATCGCTGAAGGACCCGCGCACGGCCAACGCGCTGGTCGCGCAGCTGCAGGCCCATGACCAAGCGCGCTTCGCCATCCATGTGTATTCGCCAACCCCCGAGCCCGACCTCGCCTTCACTGCGGAGCTCGCAGCCCTGTGCGCAGGTGCCGTCGAGATCGGCCACATGACCGACGACGAGGCGGTGGGCCGGATGCGCATCGACGAGCTCGACGTCTTTGTCGACATGGCCTTCGACACCCCGTGGTGCCGCCCCGAGATCCCGGAGCGGCGCGTGGCGCCGGTCCAGATCCGCCAGACCACCTGGCACCGGCACCACCCGCCCCGACCCTGCGACTACAACATGTCGGACCGCTTCGTGCATCCGGACGGACTCGCGCTCGGGCCCTACGGCGCGGTGGTCCGGCTTCCCCACACCTGCTGGCTCGCAACCTGCAACGATGTACCGCAGAGACCGGCGCCGCCACGCGAGGCCCTCGGCCTGCCGCCGCAGGGGCTCGTCCTGTGTACGCTGGTCGCGCCGCTGATGGTGGACCCGGAGACCTTCGCCCTGTGGATGGACATCCTGCACCGGTTGCCGGGGTCGGTCTGGTGGCTGCCGGCCTACGAATTGCCGGCGCGGCGCAACCTCGCGGCGGCCGCCCGCGCCGCTGGCATCGATGCCGAACGGCTGGTGTTCATGCAACGCTGCGCGCGGGGGGACATGCTGGCGCGCATTGCGCGGGCGGACCTGTTCGTGGACACGCTGCGCTTCAACGCCAACCACGGCCTGGTGGACGCGCTGCGCATGGGCCTGCCGGCACTGGGCTGTGCCGGCAACAGCATGGCGTCGCGGCTGGGCGGCAGCATCCTGGCCGCCGCCGGCCTGGCAGAGTGCATCAGCAGCTCGAAGGACACCCTGCTCCAGCAGGTCATCCGCCTGGGCCAGG
>JBIKTP010000052.1:0-9206 GCA_044348035.1 Burkholderiaceae bacterium | reverse complement strand
TTCCGGTTGTCGGCACAGCTCACCATCGTCGGTTTCGATGCCGTGGCCAAGGCGCAGCGCACCGGCTGCGCGATCGTCGAACGGTGCAACGAACTGCTCGCCGCGCAGGGCCTGGCGCCCTTCGCGGCCACGCACATCGAGGTGCTGGGTGCGGAATCCTGTTACGGGCCGCATGCACGGACACAGCACACACGCGAAGCGGTCCTGCGCCTGAGCGCCACCCATGCGCGCAAGGAGGCGCTGGAGCTGCTGGCGCGCGAGGTGGCGCCGGCCGGCACCTCCTGGGCGCCGGGCACCACAGGAGCCGGCGGCGGCCGTGCAAGCCCCTCGCCGCTGATCCGGCAGTTCGCATTCCTGCTGGACAAATCCTGGCTGCAACCGGTCGTGCACCTCGGGGACGCTGCCATCGCAGTACCGCAGGACCCCGGCACTGCCCATGACCAGGACGCCGCAGACCCGGGCGGGGCCCGCGGAGCACACGATCCGCGCGAGATGGCAGCCGCCAGCGGCCCGGACGGCGAACTGCGCGAGGTCCCGCTGATCCGGCTGGCCTGGGCCCGCAGCGGCGACAAGGGCGACACCGCGAACATCGGCGTCATCGCACGCCACCCGGACCTGCTGCCGCTGCTGCGCGCGCAGCTGACCGAGGCGCGCGTGGCCTCCCATCTGGCGCACCTGGTGCGCGGCCGGGTCACCCGCCACGAGGTGCCCGGCATCCACGCCTTCAATTTTGTCTGTACGCAGGCGCTGGGCGGCGGCGGCATGGCCTCGCTGCGCAACGACCCGCTGGGCAAGGGCATGGGACAGATCCTGCTGGCACTGCCCGTGCGGGTGCCGGTGGCGCTACTGGCGGCCTGCGGCGCGCCGGCCTGATGCAGGCCGCACCACGCCAGCGCCTGGCATCGGACGGTGATGCATAACGAAGGCGCACTCGGTCGCCGGCACCTCGCTCCGCTGGTTCTGGTGAATCTGGGCGTGGGCATGCACGCCATGATCTGGTACATGGCCAGCACGGTGATGCCCAGCGTGGTGCAGGACCTCGGCTCGGCCGACGCCATCAGCTGGGCCACCACCCTCTACCTGGTGACCACGATCCTGGGGGCGGTGGCCATGGCCGGTGCCAAGGCACGCCGGGGCGCCTGGTGGGCCATGGCCGGCGCCAGCGTGCTGGTCTCCCTGGGCAGCCTGGCGGCGGCTCTGGCACCGTCGATGGCGCTGGTGCTGGTCGGGCGCGCACTGCAGGGGCTGGGTGAAGGCATGCTGGTGGCCTTGAGCTACGCCCTGGTGCGCGAGCTGTTCACCAACGCGCAGGTGCCCCGGGTGTTCGGCATCCAGGCCGCGACCTGGGGCATCACGATCTTCCTCGGGCCGCTGGCGGGGGGCTGGCTGACCGAGACTTTTTCCTGGCGCGCGGCGTTCATCGCCACGGCCCTGCTGCCGATCCCGATGCTCGCCATGGGCGCGCGGATCCTGCGCCGCCACCCGCGTGGCGACAGCGCGGTGCTGCCGGCGCCCTGGTGGCGCCTGCTCTTCCTGACGCTGGGCGTGCTGGCGATTGCCGCGGCGGACCGGCCTGCGCAGGCCGGTCTCGGCGTCGCCCTGGTGCTGGGCGGCGTGGCCGTGATCGCGCTGGTGCTGCGGCTGGACAAACGCCGTGCGCCACACCTGTTCCCGACCAGCTTTCCGCAACTGCGCCACCCGGTGTCGCTGGGTCTGTGGATCCTGCTGCTGATGCCGCTGGCCCAGGCGCCGGTGTATGTGTACGGCCCCTACATCCTGCAGATGTACCGGGACCTGAGCCCGACGCTGGCGGGTTATTTCGGCGCCACCCATGCCATGGCCTGGTCGATCACCGCAATCCTGATCGCACGGCTGCATCCGCGCTGGCAGAACGCCTCGATCCTCAGTGGCCCGGTGTTGCTGACCACCGGACTGACGGGCCTGGCGCTGACCACCGCCACCCAGCCGCTGGCGCTGGTGCTGGCCTCGCTGGTGGTGGTCGGTGTGGGCTTCGGTGTCTGCAACATGTTCGTCAACCAGCGCATCATGGCCAGCGTGCAAACCGGCCAGGAGGATGTCACGGCCGGTGCCATTCCCACGCTGCAGGGACTGGGCGGGGCGATCAGCGCCGCGCTCGCCGGCCTGGCGGGCAACGCCATCGGGCTGGACGGTGCGCTGTCGGTCGACGTCGTCCGGCGTGCGTCGCTCGCCCTGTACGGCGGCGGCGCGCTGTTGTCCCTGCTCGCCGTTGTCATGGCCTGGCGGTTCCTGCGGGCGCTGGGGCGGGGGCGCTGACCGACGGCCCGCCGCCCCTCGCGCCGCCAAGAAACCCCGTCGGCGGA
Organism: Burkholderiaceae bacterium; assembly: GCA_044348035.1. Lineage (GTDB taxonomy): Bacteria > Pseudomonadota > Gammaproteobacteria > Burkholderiales > Burkholderiaceae_C > CAISIP01. The sequence goes on along the minus strand of JBIKTP010000052.1, from coordinate 6,864 downwards.
AGGCCCATGGGTTGTAAGTCAATCAAACGTTTGATTTATTTGCTAGCATGCCGCCCCATGAATGCCAAAACCGCCGAATCCCACCGCCCGTTGCGCCAGGACGGCGAGCAATCGCGTGAACGTCTGCTGCGGGTCGGTCTGGCCCTGTTTGCCCAGAAGGGCTTCGAGAAGACCTCCACCCGTGAAATCGCCGAGGCTGCGCACACCAACATCGCGGCCATCAGCTACTACTTCGGCGACAAGGCCGGCCTGTACCGCGCAGTGTTCTTCGAGCCGCAAGGCTCGCCCGCCGACGACATCGCCCGCTTCACCAACCCCACGCTGTCCCTCGAGCAGGCCCTGCACGCTCTGTTCGCCGGTTTCCTGGAGCCGCTGCGCCGCGGTGACCTGGCGCGCCAGTGCATGAAGCTGCATGCGCGCGAGATGATCGAACCCACCGGCCTGTGGGATGAAGAGATCTCCACCAGCATCCGTCCGATGCATGACGCGCTGGTCGCCGTGTTGTGCCGGCATTTCGGGCTGCGCAGCCCAGATGACGACGTGCACCGGCTGGCGGTATGCATCGCCGGCCTGGGCGTGCACATGCACGTGGGACGTGACGTCGTCGACGTGATCGCGCCCATGCTGCATGAGGGACCGTCGGCACTGGATACCTGGTCCGACCGGCTCGTGATGTACGCCGCGGCGATGGTCCAGGCCGAAGGGCAGCGCCGCCAGGCGGTGGCCAGGCCCGTGCGAAAGGTGGCCCAGCGATGAACAGCCGCCACTCCCGCTTCCTGCTGTCGCGCAGCTGGGTGCTGGCCAGCACCCTGGCGCTGGGCGCCTGCGCCAGCCTGCAGATACCCCCCGAGGAGGCCGCCGCGCCAGTGCTGCAGGCCCCCGCCCAATGGCAGACACCGCTGCCGCACCAGGGCGAACGGACCGACCTGGCCCGCTGGTGGGCCCAGTTCCAGGACCCGCTGCTGAGCCAGCTGGTCGAGGCCGCGCAGGACGCCAGCGCCTCGGTGGCCAGTGCACGCGCCCGCATCGAACAGGCGCGCGCCACGCTGGGCGGCGCACAGGCGGCGCTGGGGCCGGCGGTGAATGCGGTGGGCAGCGCCAGCCGCGGCCAGCAGGACACCGGCATGCCGGTGGGTAACCGGGTATCCGCAGGCGTGCAGGCACAGTGGGAGCTTGACCTGTTCGGCGGCGCACGCGCCGTGCGCGACGCCGCCGAAGAGCGTCTGCGTGGCACGTCCGCACTCTGGCATGAGGCCCGCGTGTCGGTGGCGGCCGAGGTGGCCACCCAGTACACCACGCTGCGCGCATGCGAGGCGCAGGTCGCGCAGACCCGGCTCGACGCGCAGTCGCGCAGCGAGACGGCGCGCCTCACCGACCTGGCCGCCCGCGCCGGCTTCCAGGCGCCGGCCAATGCCGCACTGGCACGCGCCAGTGCGGCGCAGGCCAACGGCCAGCTGACCCAGCAACGCGCCCAGTGCGACCTGGCCATCAAGGCGCTGGTCGCGATGACCGGCTGGAGCGAACCGGAACTGCGCCAGCGCCTGGCAGTCGGTACGGCCCGCCTGCCGCAGCCGGCAGGCATCACCGTGCAGTCGGTGCCCGCGCAGGTGCTGGCACAACGCCCGGACATCGAGTCAGCCGCGCGCGAGGTGCTCGCAGCCAGTGCGGAAATCACCCAGACCCGCGCCCAGCGGCTGCCGCGCATCACGCTGGCCGGCAGCATCGGCGCAGCCCGCTTTGCGGGTAGCGGCGGCAGCACCGAGGGCGCCACCTGGAGCATCGGCCCGGTGTCGGTCACGGTGCCGCTTTTCGATGGCGGCGCACAAGGCGCCCGGCTGCTGGCGTCGCAGGCGCGCCAGTCCGAGGCAAAGGCGCTGTATGCCGCACGGCTGCGCGCCGCCGTGCGCGAGGTCGAGGACGCGCTGGTCCAGCTGCACAGCACGGCCGAGCGCAGCGGCGATGCCCGCATCGCCACGGACGGTTTCACAGCCTCGCTCGCCGCCGCCCAGGCCCGCTACAACGGTGGCCTGGGGAGCCTGTTCGAACTCGAGGATGCGCGCCGCAGCGCGGTGCAGGCGCAAAGCACCCTGATCGCCTTGCAGCAGGAGCGCGTGCTCGCCTGGATTGCGCTGTACCGCGCACTCGGCGGCGGCTGGACCTCCGACGCGCCACCGGCGTCCTGACCGCAGCACACGCCTTGCTGCCCACCGACCGAATCAACGACCACCGACCGACATGATGACCATGACGCCCTCCCCCCGAATCCTGTGGACTGCCATCGCGCTGGCCACCTTGAGCGCACTGGGCGCGCTGGCCCTGCAGGCCAGCGCCGCCGCCGACGGCAAGCCGGCCTCCGCGGCATCGGCGCCGGCTGCAAAGTCGGCCCTGACAGTGACAGTCACGCAGGCCCGCAGTGCCGACCTGGCGCTGCGCATCGCCGCCAACGGCAATATCGCGGCCTGGCAGGAGGCCAGCGTCGGCACCGAAACCAACGGTCTGCGCCTGGATCAGGTGCTGGTCAACGTGGGCGACACGGTGCGGCGCGGCCAGGTGCTGGCCGCCTTTGCGCCCGACACGCTGCAGGCAGAAGCCGCGCAGCTGACCGCCACCCTGGCCGAGGCGGAAGCCAGCCTGGCCGAAGCCCGCACCAATGCGCAGCGCGCCCGCGACCTGCAGGCCTCGGGCGCACTCAGCGCCCAGCAGATCAACCAGTACCTCACGGCGGAACGCACGGCGCAGGCGCGCCTGGAGGCGCAACAGGCCATGGCCAAGGTCCAGCAGTTGCGGCTGGCGCAGACCCGTGTGCTCGCGCCCGACAACGGCATCATCTCGGCGCGCAGCGCCACGGTGGGGGCGGTGCTGCCGGCTGGCCAGGAGCTGTTCCGCATGATCCGCCAGGGGCGCCTGGAATGGCGCGCCGAGGTGCCGGCCACCGAGCTGTCGTCGCTCAGGATCGGGCAGACAGTCGAGGTGACGCCGCCCAACCTGCCACCCGTGAAAGGCCGGGTCCGCATGGTCGCCCCCACCGTGGACCCTCAGACACGCAACGGCCTGGTGTACGTGGACCTGCCCCAGCCCGGCGCGGCCAAGGCTGGCATGTTTGCCCGCGGCGAGTTCATGCTCGGCAGCGGGTCGGCGATGACGCTGCCGCAAAGCGCGGTGCTGCTGCGCGACGGTTTCACCTACGTGCTGCGCGTTGGGGCCGACTCGAAGGTCAGCGAGACCAAGGTGCGCGTCGGGCGGCGCAGCGGCGACCGCATCGAGATCCTGGACGGCATCACGCCGGATGCCCGCGTGGTCGAGTCGGGCGGCGGTTTCCTGGGTGATGGCGACACCGTGCGGGTGGTGGCGAAATGAACGTCTCCGCCTGGTGCATCCGCAACCCGATTCCGTCGGTACTGCTTTTCCTGATGCTGTCGCTGGGGGGCCTGCTGGGCTTCCAGGCGATGAAAGTGCAGCAGTTCCCGGACATCGACCTGCCCACCGTCACCGTGACTGCCTCGCTGCCGGGCGCAGCACCGGCCCAGCTGGAAACCGAGGTGGCACGCAAGATCGAGAATTCGATCGCGTCGATCCAGGGACTCAAGCACATCTACACCAAGCTGCAGGACGGCACGGCGACCATCACGGCAGAGTTCCGCCTCGAAAAGCCAACCCAGGAAGCGGTGGACGACGTACGCGACGCGGTCTCGCGCGTGCGCTCGGACCTGCCTGCCGACCTGCGCGACCCGGTCATCTCCAAGATGGAGCTGTCGGGCGCACCGATCCTGACCTACACCGTCGCGTCCGCACGCATGGACGACGAGGCCTTGAGCTGGTTCGTGGACAACACGGTGACCAAGAACATCCTGGGCGTGCGTGGTGTGGGCCAGGTCTCGCGGGTGGGCGGTGTCACGCGGGAGGTACGCGTCGAGCTCGACCCGCTGCGCCTGCAGGCCCTGGGCGCTACCGCGGCCGACATCTCGCGCCAGCTGCGCCAGATCCAGCAGGACGCTTCGGGCGGACGCGCGGACGTCGGCGGCACCGAACAATCGGTGCGAACCATCGCCACCGTGCACTCTGCCGAGGAGCTGGCGCGCATGGACATCGCGCTGGGCGACGGCCGGCGCATCCGACTGGACCAGGTTGCCATGGTGACCGATACCGTGGCGGAACAACGCTCCGGGGCGCTGCTCAACGGCAAGCCGGTGGTGGGTTTCGAGATCACGCGCAGCCGGGGCGCCGGCGAGATCGACGTGGCCAAGGGGGTGCGGGCAGAGCTGGAGAAACTCAAGGCGGCCCACCCCGACATCACCGTCACCGAGGCCTTCAATTTCGTCGACCCGGTGCAGGAGAACTTCGACGGCTCGATGATCCTGATGTACGAAGGCGCGGCGCTGGCGGTGCTCGTGGTGTGGCTGTTCCTGCGCGACTGGCGCGCCACGCTGGTGGCCGCCACCGCGCTGCCGCTGTCGGTGCTGCCGACCTTCGGCGTGATGTACCTGTTCGGCTTCACGCTCAATGTGGTCACGCTGCTGAGCCTGTCGCTGGTGGTCGGCATTCTGGTGGACGATGCGATCGTCGAGATCGAGAACATCATGCGCCACCTGCGCATGGGCAAGACGCCTTTCCAGGCCGCCATGGAGGCGGCCGACGAGATCGGCCTGGCGGTGATCGCCACCACCTTCACGCTGATTGCGGTGTTCCTGCCCACCGCCTTCATGGCCGGCGTGCCGGGCAAGTTCTTCGTGCAGTTCGGCTGGACGGCCGCCATCTCGGTCTTCTTCTCGCTGGTGGTAGCACGCATGCTCACGCCGATGATGGCCGCCTACATCATGAAGCCGCCCAAGGGCGAGCACCGCGAGCCGGGCTGGACGCGGGTCTACATGGGCTGGGCCCGCTGGTGCCTGAGACACCGCGTGCTCACGACGCTGGCGGCGCTGCTGTTCCTGGTGGGCTCCGGCAGCCTGACGGCCATGCTGCCGACCGGCTTCATGCCGCCCGACGACCTGTCCCAGACCCAGGTCAACATCTCGCTGCCCCCGGGCAGCACCTACCGCCAGACACTGGCCGCCGCAGAGCAAGCACGTGAGCTGGTGCAGAAACATCCGCATGTGAAGCTGGTCTACACCGCAGTGGGCGGCGGCGCCACCGGTGGCGACCCGTTCGCGATGGGAGGCGCCTCCGAGGTGCGCAAGGCCACGCTCACCATCAACATGACACCGCGCTCTGAACGCGCCGGCATCAGCAAGCAGACCATCGAAGGCGAACTGCGCCAGGCGCTGGCGGTCTTGCCGGGCGCCCGCGTCAATGTCGGTTTTGGCGGCTCCTCCGAGAAGTACGTGATCGTGCTGGCCGGTGAAGATGGCCGCGTGCTGCTCGCGCATGCGCGCCAGGTGGAGCGCGAACTGCGCACACTGCCCGGCATCGGAAACGTCACATCCACCAGCAGCCTGGTGCGGCCGGAGCTGATCGTGCGACCCGATTTCGCACGCGCCGCAGACCAGGGTGTGACCTCGGCCGCGATCGCCGAAACCCTGCGCATCGCCACTGCGGGCGACTACGACCAGGGCCTGGCCAAGCTCAACCTGTCGCAGCGCCAGATCCCGGTGGTGGTCAAGCTCAAGGCCGATGCCCGCACCGACCTCGAACTGCTGTCGCGCCTGTCGGTTCCTGGCAGCCATGGCCCGGTGCTGCTGGGCAATGTCGCCAGTTTCACCATCGACAGCGGGCCGGCGCAGATCGACCGCTACGACCGCCAGCGCAACATCAACTTCGAGATCGAGCTCAACCAGCAGCCGCTGGGCGAGATCCAGGCACTGGCGCTGGCGCTGCCCAGCCTGGTGAACCTGCCGCCCGGCGTGACCCAGACCACCATCGGCGACGCCGAGGCCATGACCGAGCTGTTCAACAGCTTCGGCCTGGCGATGCTGACCGGCGTGTTGTGCATCTATGTCGTGCTGGTGCTGCTGTTCAAGGACTTCGTGCAGCCGGTGACCATCCTGGGCGCACTGGTGCTCTCCATACCGGGAGCGATCCTGGCACTGTTCATCACGCAGACAGCGCTCTCGATGCCTTCGATGATCGGGCTGATCATGCTGATGGGCATTGCCACCAAGAACTCGATCCTGCTGATCGAATACGCCATCATGGCCCGGCGCGACCGTGCCATGACCCGCCTGGAGGCCGTTCTGGATGCCTGCCACAAGCGCGCCCGACCGATCGTGATGACCACCATCGCGATGGGCGCAGGCATGATGCCGATCGCGCTGGGCTGGGGCACCGACCCCAGCTTCCGCTCGCCGATGGCGATCGTGGTGATCGGCGGCCTGATCACCTCGACCTTCCTGAGCCTGCTGGTGATCCCGGTGCTGTTCACCTATGTGGACGACGCGGTGCAGTTCCTGATGCGGCTGTTCCGCAAGGCGCCTGCCGGTGCGGTTGCACAGGATGCGGCGCCTGCCGGCGCGTCCGGGCACTGAGCCTCACAATCGCTGCATGGCCCTGCCCCTCGACTCCGACACCATCACCCACGGCATCCAGCTGGCAGTGGCGCCGGTGTTCCTGCTGACGGCAGTGGCCGGCATGATCGGTGCCGTGGCCGGCCGGCTGGCGCGCATCATCGACCGGGCCCGGCTGGTGGAGGAGCGCGCGCGCGCCGCGACCGATGCAGACTACCTGGCGCAGGCCATCCATGAACTGGGCGAACTGCGCCGGCGCGGCCGGCTGGCCAATGGCAGCATTGCGCTGCTGACCAGTTGTGCGTTCCTGATCGGGCTGACGATCATCCTGCTGTTCCTCGGCGAGATGACCTCTTTTCAGAGCGGGCGCTGGGCCGTCGTCGGTTTTCTGGCCGGCGTGGGCTGCTTCCTGGCGGCCTTGCTG
>JBIKTP010000558.1:0-2964 GCA_044348035.1 Burkholderiaceae bacterium | reverse complement strand
GCGCTACCGTCACCACCGGCGACTCGGTTTCTCCGACGGGCCCTCCTGGGTGTTGTCCTTCTGGCGCAAGCACTATTACCGCTTCACCGAGCGCAAGGTGCTGCCGCGCCTGCTTGACGAGTTGTCTGGCCGGTTTTTCCTGGTCTCGCTGCAGACGCGCGGCGACGCGCAGATGTCGGTGCACTCCAGTTACGACTCGGTCGACCAGTTCATCGAGCATGTGCTGGGCTCGTTCGCCCGCTGTGCGCCGCCCGACACGGTTATTACCCTCAAGCACCACCCGCTGGACCGCGGTTATTCGGACTACACCGCCCTGATCGGCCGACTGACCCGCACGCTCGGCCTGGAGCGGCGCTGCTTCTACATTCATGACCAGCACCTGCCCACCCTGCTGAAGCACACCTGCGGCGTGGTGGTGGTGAACAGCACGGCGGGCCTGAGCGCGGTCGGCGAGGGAGTGCCGGTCAAGGTGTGTGGCGAGGCGATCTACGACATCCAGGGCCTGACCTTCCAGGGCGCGCTGGACAACTTCTGGCAGTACGCGCACCTGGCGCGCCCGAACCCGACGCTGTACCGGGCCTTTCGCAGTTACCTGATCTCCCACACCCAGCACCAGGGGAGCTTCTACAAGCAGTTGCCCGGGGTGTCGTACCACAGCGGCGTGATGTGGGCCGACCACGGCGCAAGCGCGCCCCACCATGAAGCACTTGCGCAGCCGGGCCGTGGTGGCGCTGCTCAGGGTAAACCTTGAGCCGGACAACCGGCGGGGGCTGCCTAGAATCCTGGGTCGTGCACATTCCGTGCCCCGATCCCCGCAGACCCGGCCCAAAGGACCCCCCACCATGACAAGCAAGCATCCCGAGGGCGCGCGCAAGACCCAGCGGGTGATCAAGAAGTACCCCAACCGGCGTCTCTACGACACCGATGCCTCGGCCTACATCACGCTGGCCGAGGTGCGCCAGCTCGTGATGGACGCAGAACCCTTCGTGGTGTCCGATGCCAAGACCGGCGAAGACCTGACCCGCAGCATCCTGATGCAGATCATCCTGGAACAGGAGGCGCACGGTTCGCCGATGTTCACCGCGCCGGTGTTGTGCAACATCATCCGCTTCTATGGCCATACCATGCAGGGCTTCATGGGTGGCTACCTCGAAAAGAACATGCAGACGCTGGTGGAGATGCAGACCCGCATGGGCGAGCAGTCCAAGGCGCTCACGCCCGAGATGTGGACGCAGTTCATGAACATGCAGGCGCCCCTGATGCAGGGCATGATGGGCAGCAGCCTGGAACAGTCCAAGACCCTGCTCACGCAGATGCAGGAAGCAATGCAGAAGCAGACCGAACAGGTCCTGGGGAGCTTCGGATTGAAGCGTTGAGACACTGCGCGAGTCAGCCTTCTCTGACAGGCCTGACAATAGGCGGATGAGCGACGTACTTTCTCCCGCCAACAAGACGCCCACGGTGGGCTTCATCAGCCTGGGCTGCCCCAAGGCCCTGACCGATTCCGAATTGATCCTGACGCAGCTCAGCGCCGAGGGCTACCAGACATCCAAGACCCTCGCCGGCGCCGATCTGGTGATCGTCAACACCTGCGGGTTCATCGACGACGCCGTGCGCGAAAGCCTCGATTCCATCGGCGAGGCCCTGGCCGAGAACGGCCGGGTGATCGTCACCGGTTGCCTGGGCGCCAAGTCCGGTGCCGACGGCGCCAACCTGGTGCGCTCCGTGCACCCCAAGGTGCTGGCCGTGACCGGCCCCCATGCGACGCAGGAGGTGATGGACGCCGTCCATGCCAACCTGCCCAAGCCGCATGATCCCTTCATCGACCTGGTGCCCAATTCCTTCGGCGTGGCCGGCATCAAGCTCACGCCCCGGCACTATGCCTACCTCAAGATCAGCGAAGGCTGCAACCACCGCTGCACCTTCTGCATCATCCCGTCCATGCGGGGTGATCTGGTGTCGCGGCCGGTGGGCGACGTGCTGTCGGAGGCACGGGCCCTGTTCGAAGGCGGCGTGAAGGAACTGCTGGTGGTCAGCCAGGACACCTCGGCCTACGGGGTGGACGTGAAGTACCGCACCGGTTTCTGGGACGGCAAGCCCGTCAAGACCCGCATGCTGGAGCTGGTGCAGGCGCTGGGCGACATCGCCGAGCCCTTTGGCGCCTGGGTGCGCTTGCATTACGTCTATCCGTACCCAAGTGTGGACGAGGTAATCCCGCTCATGGCCTCTGGCCGTGTATTGCCCTATCTGGATGTGCCCCTGCAGCACAGCCACCCCGATGTGCTCAGGCGCATGAAGCGCCCGGCCAGCGGCGAAAGAAACCTCGAACGCATCCAGCTGTGGCGTGCCGCCTGCCCCGAGATCGTGGTGCGCAGCACCTTCATCGCCGGTTTCCCCGGCGAAACCGAAGCCGAGTTCAGCCACCTGCTGGAGTTCATGCGCGAGGCGCAGATCGACCGTGCCGGCTGTTTCGCCTACAGCCCCGTGGAAGGCGCCACGGCCAATGCCCTGCCGGGCATGTTGCCGGCCGAACTCCGCGAGGAGCGACGCGAGCGTTTCATGGCAGTGGCAGAGGAAGTGTCCGCGCAGCGTCTGCAAAGGCGTGTGGGTGCCACCATGCAGGTGCTGGTGGATGCCGCCCCCGGCCTCGGCCGCAAGGGCGGAACCGGGCGCAGTTATGCCGATGCGCCCGAGATCGATGGCGTGGTGCGCCTGCTCCCGCCCGAGAAAATCAGCAAGACCTTCAAGGTCGGTGATTTCACGAAGGCCCGGATCGTCGGCACCCAGGGGCACGATCTGGTGGCGGTGCCGGTTTGACCATTCCACGAGAATATGTGTATGTTGTCCAAGCGACAATGACAGGAAACTTGATCAGGAGCGATGCCATGGAGATGACAGCGGTTCTAACTCACGCGGAAGAAGGCGGCTTTGTCGCCTTGAATCCGGAAACTGGTACCGCGACGC
>JBIKTP010000557.1:0-2965 GCA_044348035.1 Burkholderiaceae bacterium | reverse complement strand
AGGCCGGTGCGTCGCAGCTGCAGGACGATCTGGTCGCCGCGGCCGGCGACATGCCGATCCTGGGCCCCAACTGCTACGGGCTCATCAACTACCTGGACGCTGCCCTGTTGTGGCCCGACCAGCACGGGGGGCGGCGGGTCGACAGGGGTGTGGCGCTGCTGAGCCAGTCATCCAACATCGTCATCAACCTCACCATGCAGGCCCGCGCGCTGCCGGTGGCCTATGTGGCCTGCCTGGGCAACGCGGCGCAGGTCGGTCTGGCGGAACTGGCCGGCGCACTGTTGGCCGACCCTCGTGTCACGGCGATCGGCATGTATGTCGAGGGCATCGACGATGCGCCCGCCTTTGCCGCGCTGGCTGAATCGGCGCGCCTGGCGGGCAAGGGCGTGGTGTGCCTCAAGTCGGGCAAGACAGCGCTGGCGCGCAGCGCGGCGGCCTCGCACACGGCGGCGCTGGCCGGTGGCGGCGCTGCCTCCAGCGCTTTTCTGCGGCAGGCGGGTGTGGCCGAAGTGCACACGCTGCCAGAGCTGATCGAGACACTCAAGATCTTCCATGTGCACGGGCCGCAGATCGGCCCGCGCATGTGCTCGCTCTCGTGCTCGGGTGGCGAGGCCGGCCTGGTGGCGGACCTTGCGGCGCCCAAGGGCCTCGCCCTGGAGCCGCCATCACCCGCGACGCGCGCGGCGCTGGGCGAGATCCTCGGCCCGATCGTCAGCATTGCCAACCCGCTGGACTACCACACCTTCATCTGGGGCGACGGGCCGCGCACCACCGCCGTGTTCACCACCATGCTGCAGGACTACGACCTGGGCATCTACCTGCTGGACCCGCCGCGCCCCGACCGCTGCGACCCGGCATCGTTCCAGCCGGCGCTGGATGCGATCGTGGCCGCCGGCCGCGCCACCGGCAAACCGGCGTTCCCGGTGGCCTCGCTGCCGGAGAACTTCGACGAGGAACGGGCGACCGCCCTGATGGCCCAGGGCACGGTGGCGCTGATGGGCCTGGAGTCCGCACTGGGCGCCATCCGCGCCGCACAGACACCCGCCGGCATGCCGGGCTGGCGTCCCGTGGCCGCCAGGCCCGTGCGCCAGACCGTCACCCTGTCGGAGGCGGAAGGCAAGGCCATGTTGTCAGCCGCCGGCGTACCCGTGCCTCGCTCCGTGACTGCACCGACACTGGACGCGCTTACGCTGATGGCCGATGGCCTCACGCCGCCGCTGGCCCTCAAGGGCCTGGGCTTTGCCCACAAGACCGAAGCCGGCGCCGTGCGCCTGGGTCTGATGTCCTTGCAAGGGCAGGCCGGCATGCCCGGCGCCACCGGCTACCTGGCAGAAGAAATGGTGGGCGAGGCCGTGGCCGAGGTGCTGCTCGGGCTGCAGCGCGATCCGGTCTACGGCCTGACGCTGACCCTGGGCCTGGGCGGCGTGACGGCGGAATTGCTGGCCGACACCGTCACGCTGGTCCTGCCGGCCAGCCCCGATGCCATGCTGGCCGCCTTGCGCCGGCTGCGCCTGTGGCCGCTGCTCGACGGCTACCGGGGCCGCGCCCGCGCCGATGTGGCGGCCGTGGTCGCGATAGCGGACCGTCTGGCGGCGCTGATGCTGGCGCGCCCGGAACTGGAGGAAATCGAGATCAACCCGATCCTCGTCCGCACCCACGGTGCTGTGGCGGTGGATGCACTCATCCGGAAGGAGTCGTGATGGCGACCATGGCAATGCTGACCGAAGGGCCGATCCTGACGCGTCGCGAGGGCGCGGTGCTGGAGGTGACGCTGGCGCGCGGCAAGGCGAACGCGATCGACCTGGCCACCAGCCGCACCATGGGCCTGGCATTTCGCGCCTTCCGCGACGACGAGGACCTGCGGGTCTGCATCCTGCGCGCGGCCGGCGACAAGTTCTTCTGCCCCGGCTGGGACCTCAAGGCCGCGGCTGCCGGGGACGCGGTCGATGGCGACTACGGCGTGGGCGGATTCGGCGGGCTGCAGGAACTGCCGAACCTCAACAAACCGGTGATCTGCGCCGTGAACGGCATCTGCTGTGGCGGCGGGCTGGAGCTCGCCCTGTCCTGCGACCTGATCCTGTGCGCCGACACGGCCACCTTCGCGCTGCCCGAGATCCGCTCCGGCACGGTGGCCGACGCGGCCTCGATCAAGCTGCCCAAGCGCATTCCCTACCACGTGGCCATGGACCTGCTGCTGACCGGGCGCTGGTTCGATGCGCAGGAGGCGCAGCGCTGGGGGCTGGTGAAACAGATCTGTCCTGCAGCCGATCTGCTTCCCGCCAGCTGGGAGCTGGCGCGCCTGCTGGCATCCGGCCCGCCACTGGTCTATGCAGCGATCAAGGAGGTGGTACGCGAAGCCGAGGCGCTGCGGTTCCAGGATGCGCTGAACCGGGTCACCAAGAGGCAGATGCCGACGGTGGACCGGCTGTACTCCTCCGAGGACCAGCTCGAAGGCGCGCGCGCGTTCGCCGAGAAGCGCGATCCGGTGTGGAAGGGGCGCTGAGCCCGGCTACAGCGTTTCCCGGTAGCGAGCCAGCATCTGCTCCTGGTTCTCGAAGGCGGTCCCCGGCGTGACCTTGTGCGCCACCTGGTCGCGCAGCATCTCGCCCATGCTGGGCATGCAGCTGCGCGGCTGGTGGTGGGCCGGGTCCCACAGCTCCGAGCGCATCAGCGCCTTGGCGCAATGCAGGTAACAGGCCTGCACCGAGACACGGATCACCAGCGCGGGCACGCGGCGCGCGTCTTCGCACAGGGCGCGGTCCGCCGCGTCGACCGACAACACAGCGGTGCCATTCACGCGCAATGTCTCGTCGACACCCGGCACCAGGAACAGCAGCCCGACCTGCGGCGTGTGCAGGATGTTCTGCAAGGTGTCCAGCCGGTTGTTGCCGGGGGAGTCTGGAATCAGCAGCGTGTGCGCGTCGATCACCTTCACGAAACCGGGTGCCCCCCCACGCGGCGAGGC
>JBIKTP010000556.1:0-2969 GCA_044348035.1 Burkholderiaceae bacterium | reverse complement strand
CCAGCCGCCTGTACCTGCAGATCGCCCCCTGGACGATTTTTGCGCCTGGCATCTGCCTGGCCCTGGTGGTGCTCTCCGTCAACCTGCTGGGTGACGGCCTGCGCGACCGGCTCGACCCCCGCATTTCACGACGCATGTGATGGAACCCATTCTCGCCATCGACAACCTGCACACCCGCTTCTTCACGCGCGACGGCGTGGTGCGCGCCATCGAGGGCCTGTCGCTCACCGTTCAGGCCGGCGAGGTGCTGGGCATCGTCGGCGAGAGCGGCTGCGGCAAGTCCGTCACGGCGCTGTCGGTGATGCGGCTGATCCCACCGCAGTCCGGGCGCATCGTGCAGGGCTCGGTGCGTTTCGAGGGCAAGGACCTCGCCGCGCTGGACGAGTCCGAGATGCGCTCGATCCGCGGCAACCAGATCGCCATGGTGTTCCAGGAGCCTATGACCTCGCTCAACCCGGTGCACACGGTTGGCGCGCAGATCGCCGAGGCGGTGCGCATCCACCAGGGGCTGTCCAAGCAGGCCGCGATGACCCGCGCCGTCGAGATGCTGAACCTGGTGCGCATTCCGGATCCCGCACGGCGGGTGAACGACTACCCGCACCAGTTCTCCGGCGGCATGCGCCAGCGGGTGATGATCGCGATGGCGCTGTCGTGCAACCCCAAGCTGCTGATTGCCGACGAGCCCACCACCGCGCTGGATGTGACCATCCAGGCGCAGATCCTCAAGCTGATGATGGAGCTCAACGGCCGTGTCGGCGCAGCCATCCTGCTGATCACGCACGACCTCGGCGTGATCGCCGAGACGGCGCACCGGGTGGTGGTGATGTATGCCGGGCGCAAGGTCGAGGAGGCCACGGTCGAGGCCTTGTTCGACAATCCGGTCCACCCCTACACCCGTGGGCTCATGGCCTCGATCCCGCGCGGCCGCCAGGGAGCACGCACCCGCCGCCTGAGCGAGATCCCCGGTATCGTGCCTTCGCTGCGCGAGACCGTGCCCGGCCAGCTGCCCTTCCAGGGCTGCGCCTTCGCGCCGCGCTGCAAGTTCGCCGCACCGCGCTGCCACGAACAGGCACCACCGCTGCTGCAATACGACGCGGCCGGTGTCGTACACCCGGTCCAGGGACCCGTCGAGGCCGGGGCTCACCTGGCCGCGTGCTGGGAAATCGAGAAGGTTCTGAGCTCATGACAGAAGTACTGCGCGTCGAAGGCCTGCAGAAGCTCTTTCCGGTGCGCCGCGGAGTGCTGCAGCGGGTGACCGGCCATGTGCGGGCCGTCGACGGTGTGTCGTTCAGCATCCAGGCGGGCGAGACCCTGTGTCTGGTGGGCGAATCGGGCTGCGGCAAATCCACGGTGGGCAAGACCATCCTGCGGCTGCAGGAGCCCACCGGCGGCAAGATCTGGCTGGGTGGCACCGATGTGACCGACCTGGACGAAGACCAGATGCGGGTGCACCGGCGCCAGGTGCAGATGGTGTTCCAGGATCCGTATTCCTCGCTGAATCCGCGCATGCGGGCCGGGCAGATCATCGCCGAACCCCTGGAGAACTTCGGCATGGCCGAAGGCGCCGAAAAGGAGAAGCAGGTACACACCCTCCTGGAGAAGGTGGGCCTGCGCAAGGACGCCGCCGAGCGTTTCCCGTTCGAGTTCTCCGGTGGCCAGCGCCAGCGTCTGGGCATCGCCCGCGCGCTGGCCTTGAACCCGCGGCTGATCGTGGCCGATGAGCCGGTCTCTGCACTGGACGTCTCGGTGCAGGCGCAGGTGATCAACCTGCTGATGGACCTGCAGGAAGAGTTCGGGCTGGCCTACCTGTTCGTCTCGCACGATCTGGCAGTGGTCGAGCACATCGGCCACCGGATCGCGGTGATGTACCTCGGCCGCATCGTCGAACTGGCCCCCAAGGACCGCATCTTTGCGCAGCCGCTGCACCCGTACTCCGAAGCCCTGATGTCGGCCGCACCCATCGCCGACCCGAAGGCCCGGCGCAAGCGTCTGGTCATCGAGGGCGACGTGCCAAGCCCGATGAACCCGCCGCCCGGCTGCCACTTCCATACCCGATGCCCCTACGCCGAAGCCCGCTGCAAGCAGGAGTATCCGCCCTTGCAGGAGATCGCGCCCGGCCATCTGGTGGCCTGTCACCTGCGCACCCCCGGGACGCTGGCTGCAGCATGACAGCATGCCTGCGCGACCAGGTACCCGCGCGCCGCTGAACCCGACACCGCCCAGTTCCCGGACGCCACCGCCATGGACATCCTGACCCGCCTCGGCGTCGTTCGACGCATCAATGTCGCCGGCACCCTGACCCGACTGGGCGGCAGCCTGATGGAGCCCGAGGTGCTGCAGGCCATGGCACAGGCTGCAGATGCATCGGTCGATATCGCCGGGCTGCAGACCGCTGCCAGCGGCGTGATCGCGCGGGTCACCGGGGCGCAGGCAGGCATCGTCACCTCCGGCGCCTCGGCCGGCCTCACGCTGGCCACCGCCGCCTGCCTGGCGCGCTGGGACGTCACCCGCATGGCCGCGCTGCCCGACACACGCGGCATGCCCCACGAAGTGCTGATGGCGCGCAACCACCGCAACAGCTACGACCATGCCATCCGGCTGGCAGGCGCCCGCATCGTCGACATCGGCCACAACGACCGTGGCACCAGCGCCGGCATCCGGGGCCTGGAGCCCTGGGAGATCGAGGCGGCCATCACCGAGCACACCGCTGCGATGGTGTTCGTGGCCACCGCATCCACCGCCGAGGAACTCCCGGCCGTGCTGGACGTAATGCATGCACGCGGCCTGCCGGTGATCGTCGACGCTGCGGCGCAGTTGCCGCCGCGTGCCAACCTGCAGCGCTTCATTGCGGCCGGCGCCGACCTGGTCGTGTTCAGCGGCGGCAAGGCGGTGGGCGGCCCGCAGGCCAGCGGCATCCTCGCCGGACGGCGCGACCTGATCGGCTCGGCACTGCTGCAGATGATGGACAT
>JBIKTP010000555.1:0-2972 GCA_044348035.1 Burkholderiaceae bacterium | reverse complement strand
GGACGCGGCCAGGCATACGAGGTCCGCCGGACTTCCTTCCCGGATGCGACCGTCCCACTGCAGGCCCATGGCGCTGGCCGGCGCCACGGTGATCGCGGACAGCCAGTCATGGACCGGCGCGAGATGGGCCACCTGCACCGCCAGGCCGAAGGTCTCGACCAGGTCGTAACTGCCATAGGGAAAGAACGGGTCCGCCACGTTGTCGGTGGCGATGCAGGACGCCATGCCCAGCGCCGCAGCCTCCCGGACGCGTGTGATGCCGCGCTCGACCGGTGTCCCTTCCCAGTCGCCCTGCAAGTGGAGGTTGGTGGTGGGCAGCGCGACCAGGTGGATGCCCGCAGCCCGGCAGGCCTGCAATGTCCGGCGCGCCACATCGGCCGGCTGCACCGACAGCGAACAGGCATGGCTGCACACGATGCGTCCCTGCCAGCCACGCGCCAATGCAATCCCGGCCACGGTCTGCAGGCCGCAGGCGTCGGGCGACAGCCCCTCGTCGACATGGATGTCCAGCGGCAGGTAGTGGCGCTGAGCCACGTCGAACAGGGCCTCGAGTTTTTCCTGCAGGCCCGCGTGCCGGTACACGAACGCGCCCAGCGCCGAGGTGCCGCCGGCCGCTGTCACGGCCACCTGCCCTGCGATGCGCTCGGCAGACGCGGCATTCCCCCAGAGCTCGAGCGGCACCAGGGCTGCCATCTGCAGCTCGATGCGGCCACGCCATTGCTCGCGCAGCTGCTCGAACACCCGCAAGGCCACCGGCATGTCGTCGCCGACCCAGTCGATGTGGGTGCGCATGGCGCGCGTGCCGCAGGCCCAGGCGTCCTCCAGCGCACGCGACATGCGCAGGCGAAGGTCGGCCGGTGTCCAGGTCAGGCGGTTGGCCGCGCATCGCGCAATGGCACTGGCCAGATCATCCTGGGCCGCTCCGGCTGCTCCCACGGTGTAGGACTTGTCCAGGTGCACGTGTGCATCCACCAGGCCGCTCAACAGCGTGCCGCGGGCGGGCTCGGTGCTGGGGGAGATGCTGATGACATCCCCTGCCTCGACCCAGAGATCGAAGGTCTGGGCGGCCGGCAGTTCCTGGTACGCACCGCGCAAGCAGGGGGGGATGCGCAGGGCCTGCAGTCTCATGCTTGGATCCTACAGCAGCCGCGCGGCTTGCGGCACAATGGACGCTCCATGCCGACACGATCCGGACCGATCGCCCGCCTCGACGCCATCGCGCACGCGCGCCAGCAGGTATTGCATGAACGCAGCTCCACCGGACGGGGGCTCGTCGACCCCTGCATCGAGCGCTCCTGGCAGCGTTGCCTGGCCATGGGGCACGAGCCCCTGCAGCCGGTGACTTTCGCGCCTTTGGGCTACGCCGCCATGCGCCGCGCGCGTGAACGCAGCCACGGTCTGACGCGGGCCGCCCGCCCGGTGCTGGACGCGCTCGGCAAGGCCCTCGCCAACACGCGCTACTTTGCGATCCTCACCGACGCACAGGGGGTGGTTGTCGAGGTGAACGGCCCGATCGACCGCAGTGACCGGCGGGCAGACCTGATCACGCGCATCGGCACCGACCTGTCGGAAGCCTGCGTGGGGACCACCGCCATCGGCGCCGCACTCAGCGAGCTGCAGCCGGTCTGGCTGCACCGTGGCGAGCATTTCTTTGGCGACACGTCCAGCTACAGCTGTGCCGGCGCGCCGCTGTTCGGCCCGCGCGGCGAGGTGGTCGGCATGCTGGACCTCACCGGTGTCGACACCCCCGAGCGGCCCGAACTCAAGCACCTGGCGGTGCAGTCTGCCCGCTCCATCGAGAACGCCCTGGCCCTGCGCCAGCAGCACCGCCTGCTGCTGCGGCTGAACTGGCCAGGGCACCGGCTGGGCGACGACAGCGACGGCCTCATCGGCCTGGATACCGATGGGCGGGTCAGCACCAGCAACAGCGCGGCACGGGCCATGTTGCCGGCACTGGCGACGGCAGGCACAGGCCCTGCGGAGCCGCCCCACGCCAGCGAGCTGTTCGCCCTGCCGGTGGACCAGCTGTTCGACGCAGCGGGCCACCGGGACGGCCCGATCAGTCTGCCCCTGTGGAGCGGACTTCAGCTGCATGCACTGGTCACCCATGGCGCCGACACCCCCGATGCGCTGGCGGGTCTGCGCGCAGGCATTCCTGGCAGCACCGCGCAGGGCGACCCGCGCCGCCTCAGGGACATCGAGACCGCATGGATCCGCAAGGCCGTCGACGAGGCCCGCGGCAATGTGGCGCTGGCTGCCACCCGGCTGGGCGTGAGCCGCGCCACGGTCTACCGCAAGCTCGGCATGCCGCGCGCCTGATCTGCTTCAGCGGGCCGGGGCTGCGTTCGGAAAGAACAACTGTTCGCCGCCGATCTTGTAGCTGGCGATCACCGCCTGCCCGGCGGGCGACACCACCCAGTCGACGAACTTCTGCGCCTCGGCCGCCTTGACGTGGGCGTGCCGGGCGGGATTCACGACCATCACGCCGTACTGGTTGAACAGCCGGGTGTCGCCTTCCACCAGAATCGCCATGTCGCCCCGGTTCTTGAAGCTGAGCCAGGTGCCGCGGTCCGCCAGCACATAGGCGCCGCTGCTGGCTGCAATGTTGAGGGCCGGCCCCATGCCACAGCCACACTCCTTGTAGCCGCCACCCTTCCTGTCCGCCAGGCCGGCCATGGTCCAGAAACGCAGTTCGGCCGCATGGGTGCCGCTCTTGTCGCCGCGCGAGACGAAGTTGCCATTGGCGGCCGACAGCTTGCGCAGGGCCTCGACGATGTCGCGCCCCCGGGTTTTGGCCGGATCCGAGGCCGGGCCGATCAGCACGAAGTCGTTGTACATGACAGGGAAGCGCTTCACCGCAAACCCGTCGGCGACCACCTTCTCTTCGGCCACCTGGTCATGCACGAACAACACGTCGGCATCGCCACGCCGGCCCATGTCGATCGCCTGGCCGGTGCCCAGGGCCACCACCT
>JBIKTP010000554.1:0-2975 GCA_044348035.1 Burkholderiaceae bacterium | reverse complement strand
GCAGCATGTCCCTGGAGGACCTGCGCCGGCAGATCGGCATCGTGCCGCAGGACGCGGTGATCTTCTCCACCAGCGCGCTGGAGAACATCCGCTACGGCCTGCCGCAAGCCAGCGACGCGCAGGTCCATGCGGCAGCGCAGGCCGCCTTTGCCGACGAATTCATCCGCAAGCTGCCCGAGGGGTACGACACCTTCCTGGGCGAACGGGGTGTGCGCCTGAGCGGCGGCCAGCGCCAGCGCATCGCGATTGCGCGGGCCATGCTGAAGAACCCGCCCCTTCTGCTGCTCGACGAAGCCACCAGCGCGCTGGACGCCGAGAGCGAGCGCATGGTGCAGGCTGCGCTGGAGTCGGCGATGCGCGACCGCACGACATTGGTGATTGCCCACCGGCTGGCCACGGTGCAGAAGGCTGACCGCATTCTCGTGCTGGACCAGGGAATGGTGGTGGAACAGGGCACCCATGCCACGCTGGTGGCGCAGGGCGGAGTGTATGCGCGGCTGGCGGCGCTGCAGTTCACGAGCTGACGCCGGCGGTCGCCGCTGACGACGCGCCGCGCGCTCGCAGCCTTACTGCACCGGACCCTTGAGCGCGTCGGGCAGCGGCAGCGGCATCACGGCGATACCCTCGTCGAGCAGGGATTCGGTCTCGGCCTGGGAGGCCTGTCCGCGGATGCCGCGCTGGGGGGTTTCACCATAGTGGATGCGCCGGGCCTCTTCGGCAAAACGGCTGCCCACATCTTCGGTGTTGGCCAGCACACGGCGGGCGAGTGCCAGCCACGCCGCCTGCAGCGCACCGGCATCGGCATCGGCGGTGGCGACAAGCTGCTGCCGTGGGGCGTTCTCCGGCGGGGGCTCGGGCGCACGGGCTGCGCCCAGGTTCAGCCGCGGCGCGCTGAGCTTCTTGGTGATGTGGGAGTCGCCGCACATCGGGCAGGCCACCAGGCCACGGCCCAATTGGCTGGCGAAGTCGTCCTCCGAGGCAAACCAGCCTTCGAAGACGTGTTGACTGCCGCACTGAAGGTCGAGGACTTTCACGGGGGGATTATCCGGCCTGGGGCGCGCTGGCGGTGGTTTTCCAGTCCAGAGACCATGCGCCGGATACGAGGTTCTGCAACCACAGCGCACCCACCAGTGTCTTGCCATCGGTGATCGTGCCATCGCGGCACCACTGCAGCACCTCATCGCCGCTGGCGGTGATCACGTCGAGAAACTCGCCCTCGTCGAGCGAGCGTTCGCCCAGGCTCAGGCCCCGGGCGAACCAGACGTCGATGAACTCGGTGGAATAGGCGACCAGCGGGTGCATCAGACCGGCGTGGGCCCACTCGGCGGCGCGGTACCCGGTTTCCTCGCGCAGCTCGCGCTGCGCGCACAGCCAGAGGTCTTCGCCGGGATCGAGCTTGCCGGCCGGAAACTCGGTGATCACCTGCCCCACCGGGTAACGGAACTGCCGCTCCATGACCACACGCCAGGGCTCAGCAGGCGCGCACTGCAGCAAGGGAATGACCATCACGGCACCGGGGTGCACGACATATTCCCGGGTGGCCAACCGACCACTGGGCAGAAGCACCGTGTCCCGGCGGGCGTGCAGGAAGTTGCCCTGGAGGATCTCCTGGCGGGATTCCAGGTGTTCGACCAGATGGGCGTCGTCCGGCGGCATGGGGTCGGCAGTGTCGGGACGAACGCGATGGCGGAGCTCAGCCGGCCATCATGCTGGACACGGCACGCGCGCACAGCGCCATGAGCCCGCCAGGGAACAAGCCAAGCACCAGCACCAGGGCGCCATTGATCGACAACACGACGCGCACGTCATTGCCCGCCTGCAGCGCCTCGGTCTGCACCGGGGCGTCGAAGTACATGACCTTCACCACCCGCAGGTAGTAGAACGCGCCCACCAGGGACATCATCACGGCGAACACGGCCAGTCCGATGTGCATGGCCTCGCCCGAGGACACCAGGGCCTGCAGCACCGAGAGCTTGGCATAGAAGCCCACCATGGGTGGAATGCCGGCCAGCGAAAACAGGCACACGGCCATGACGGCTGCATACATCGGGCTGCGTTGGTTGAGGCCGGCGAAGTCGCTGATCTCTTCGCTCTCGAAACCCTTGCGCGACAGCAGCAGGATCACGCCGAAGGTGGCCAGTGTCGTCAGCACGTAGGTGACGATGTAGAACATCGACGAGCCATAGGCATCCGCCGAGGACATCGAATTGCCATTGATCACGCCCGACATCAGGCCCAGCAGCACGAAGCCCATCTGCGAGATGGTCGAGAAGGCCAGCATGCGCTTGAGGTTGGTCTGGGCGATGGCCGCCAGGTTGCCCACCAGCAGCGAGGCGATCGACAGCAGCATGAGCATCTGCTGCCAGTCCACCGCCAGCGGCAGCATGCCTTCGACCAGCAGCCGGATCACGATCGCAAAGGCCGCCAGCTTGGGCGCCCCGCCGATCAGCAGCGTCACGGCCGTGGGCGCGCCCTGGTAGACGTCGGGGATCCACATGTGAAAGGGCACCACGCCCAGCTTGAACGCCAGACCGGCGACGACGAACACCAGGCCGAACACCAGCACCTGGTGCTGGATGCGGCCCGAGGCGATCACCTGCGCGATCTCATTGACGTCCAGCGTGCCGGTGGCGCCGTAAAGCATCGACATGCCGTAGAGCAGGAAGCCAGAGGCCATGGCGCCCAGCACGAAGTACTTCATGGCGGCTTCGGTGGCGACCAGGCTGTCGCGGCGCAGCGCCACCAGCGCGTAGCTGGACAGCGTCAGCAGTTCCAGGCCCATGTAGATCACGAGCAGGTTGTTGCCGCCGATCATCAGGAAGATGCCCAGCAGGCCGAACAGCGACAGCGTGAACAGCTCGCCCCCGCGCAGCATGTCGCGCTCGCCGGCATACTGTCTGCCATAGACCAGCGTGACCAGCACTGCGAGGCTGGCAAAACACTTGAGCCAGTTGCCCATCTGGTCGCTGACGATG
>JBIKTP010000553.1:0-2980 GCA_044348035.1 Burkholderiaceae bacterium | reverse complement strand
TTGGCGCGCTGCTGCTGGCAGTCGTCGGCGGTGTGGCACTGGCCATGCTGTTTGCGCTCAACAAGTGGGTGGAGCTATGCCTGTTTCCGTTCGCCATCGTGCTGCAGGTCACGCCGATCGTGGCCATCGCTCCGCTGATCCTGATCTTTATCGACAGCACCACTGCTGCCCTGCTGCTGTGCGCGTGGATCGTGGCGTTTTTCCCGATCCTGTCGAACACCGTGGTGGGCTTGCGCAGTGCTGACCACAATCTGCGCGATTTGTTCACGCTGTACCGCGCATCGCCCTGGCAAACACTGCGTTTTTTGCTCGTTCCGTCGGCGATGCCCTACTTTATTGCAGGCCTGAAAATCGCCGGGGGCCTGAGCCTGATTGGTGCGGTGGTGGCTGAGTTCACCGCCGGCGCTGCAGGCAAGGAAACCGGCCTGGCATCACGCATTCTGGAAGCCAGCTTCAGAACAGAGATTCCAAAGATGTTTGCCGCGCTGGTGCTGGTGTCTCTGACAGGCATCATGATTTATCTGGTCTTCATGGGCGTGTCCAGGCTCGTCCTGGGCAAGTGGCATGAAAGCGAGATAAAAGGCAGCCGCTAGCCAGCCACGGGAGCCCTGCAACGTGCTGATCAAGAACGTCATCATCCCCGCCTGCGTGCGCGGCTTCTCTGCGGGGGCTGACCGTTTCGATGTCGGCATAGAAAACGGGGTCGTGGCCCGGATGGCACCGGCCCAGGCAGATCCTGATTCAACAGCATCAGGCACGCTGTTGCCGTGTCTGGTGGATGTCCACGTCCACATCGACAAGACGTATGTGGTGGATGAGGTGGGCGCTGTCAATGGCGACTTGTTCAAGGCCATTGCGCTCATGGGGGAGCACCGCGCAAAACGGACGGCTGCGGACACTGCCAGCCGCATGCAGCGTGCCGTGCATGAAGCCTACAGCCACGGCACGCGCGCCATGCGCACGCATCTTGACTGGACAGAGACCAGCTTTCCCCAAGTGTTGAGCGTCTTCGAAGCAGTGCATCGCGACTGGCTTGGCCGGGTCGAACTGCAATGCGTGTCGCTCGCCCCGCTCGATGCTTTTGGCAACAGTGAGCATGGCTTGGGCCTGGCGCGCGAACTGTGCAGAGTCAACACCCGGGCAAAAAGCAACACGGCGCTGCTGGGCGCGTTCGTGTACCGCAATTCGGACATGCGCGCCAAGCTTCAGCGGGTATTTGACTTGGCCCTTGCGCATGACCTGCACCTGGACTTTCATGTCGATGAAGGCCTGGATGTGGATGCCTGCGGCCTCCAAGCCATTGCAGAGCTGACCCTTGCCAACGATTACCATGGCAAAGTCACCTGCGGCCATGCGTGCTCACTCGGCGTTCAGCCGCTGGCTCAAGCGCAGGCCACGCTCAAGCTGTGTGCCGAGGCGGGCATTTTTCTGGTCGCCCTGCCCACCACCAACCTGTACCTGCAGGGTTCCTGGGACACCACACCTGTCGAACGCGGCATTACCCGACTGAAAGAGGCTGCGGCCCACCAAGTGCGGGCGTGCATGGGGACAGACAACGTAGCGGATGGTTTCTACCCCTACGGAAGTTATGACCTGCTGGACAGCTACGCACTGGGCGTGCAGGCGGCGCACTTGAGCCCTGCCGACGCCTGGCTGGCCAGCGTCACCACCGCACCCGCATCGGCCATGGGCTTGTCCTGGGGCGGCAAGATCGCGGTCGGTTGCCCGGCCGATCTTGTGCTGCTGGCGGCAAGAACACCGTATGAGCTCATCACACCCGCGGGTCGCCTGCGCCGGGTGATGCGCGCCGGTCGATTCCTGACTTTTTGAGATTCCCCCATGACAAACCTGGACGAGTTCCTGGCCGATATTGCACCGATTGAATGCAACCGGAATGCTGCGCAGGTCGCGGTGAAGTCCAAGGACTACTTTTGGTACAGCCCCATCCTGACCGAGCTGCTCGATGGCAAGGCAGGCGACGCGATCGTGACGCCGCGCTCACAGGCTGATGTCATCAAGGTCGCCGCAGCGTGTGCCCGGCACCGCATCAACATCACGGTACGTGGCGGCGGCACGGGCAACTATGGGCAGTGCGTGCCGATGGCGGGCGGCATCATCCTGGACACCACGCAGCTCAATGCTGTGCTGAATATCGAAGCCGGCGCTGTGACTTGCGAAGCCGGCATTTTGATTGCCGATCTGGAGCAGGCGGTGCGCGCCGATCAGGTCGTCTCGGGCGGGCAAGAAATCCTGATGTACCCCAGCACGCGCGATATCGCCACGATTGGCGGTTTCATTGCGGGCGGTTATGCCGGGGCAGGCAGCGTGCGCAACGGCATTTTGAAAGATGCGGGCAACGTCACCATGATCCGTGTGGTGACGCTGGAAGAAACACCCCAGGTCATCGAGCTGCATGGCGCCGACATTCAGAAGGTGCACCACGCCTACGGCACCAACGGCATCATCACTGCGCTCACGCTGCGATTGAAGCCGGCGATCGATTGGGTACACCATATTGGCCTGTTTGAAAGCTACAGCGCAGCGCTGCGCTTTGGCTGCGAGGCGACGGAAGCCATCGGAAGCAGTGTCGATGCGTTTTTGATTACTGCGGTCGAGCGCCGCATGGCGCCGTATTACACGGCCAGTTTCGGTGAGCGCTTTCCGGCGGACAAAGACGCGGTGTTTTCGATGGTCAACCCTGTCCACCTGGCTGCGTGGCGTGCGCTGCTGGCAAAACACGGCGGCACTGAATCAATGGCGCTCAACGAGCAAGCGGTGAAAGCGCACAACCTGCATCCCGCCTTTGAATGCGCCTACAACCACACCACGCTGATGGCGCTGAAGGTTGACAAGAGCTGGACGAACCTGCAAACCGTTGCGCCATGGCAGCCCGGCGTGGGCATTGACATCGCACTCGTTGAAAAGCAGATGCAGCGCTGGGGCGATGAAGTGCTGCAGCACCATGAGTTTGGCCGCCAGT
>JBIKTP010000552.1:0-2982 GCA_044348035.1 Burkholderiaceae bacterium | reverse complement strand
CCACTGCTCGATTTCCTTCATTGCATGACGGTAGCCCACTTCGGCAATCTCTGCAGCCTGGCGGTAGGCCATCAGCGCGAACATGCCCACTGGCGGCTCCATGTACAGGTCGGACTGGGCGATGGTGCGGCCACGCTGGTTGAGGCCACCGATATGGCCGGCACGGTACAGGATGTCCCCGATGCCTGGCAACGCAGGAGCGCCTGGCGTGAAATAGGCCCTGAGCTTGCTCCAGGCGGACAGGCGCGCGAGGCCCGGGTCCACCCCCATGTGGTCCTGCACATCCACGTCGATGGCGATGATGGTGCCATTGCCACGGCGCTTCTCCAGTCGCGTGCCCAGGCGCATGCGCATGGCCTCGACCGGCACGTTCTCCAGGATCGCGCCATCGACCAGCAAGTCCCCGTTGTGCAGGACCGGCGGAAACAGTCCCACCGGCGAATTGCTGGCCAGCACCGCACGCCACAAGGGCCCGCTGTCCTGCACGGTCGTGCAGGCCCGGCTCAGATTGCATGCTGCCGCAAAGAACGGGCGCCACAAGGCGTCGACAGACCGTTCACCGAACATGCGCTGCAGGTCCCGCTGCACCCGCTTGCCCGAGACCAGCGAGATCACCGGTACGGTGGGCCGCTCGCCGCCGCGGGCAAACCGCATGGTCTGCTCCCGGATCTCGTCCAGCGGCAGGCCACAGGCATATTGCGCCCCGAGCAGCGCTCCCATGCTGTTGCCGCCGATCAGGTCCACGGCGATACCGCTCTGCTCCAGGGCGCGCAACACGCCCAGATGGGCGAACCCGCGCGCGCCACCACCGCCCAGCACGACGCCTGTCGCCTTGCCGGTCAGAAACCGCGCCAGGCGGGCGTAGTCACCGGCTTCCCCGGCACGCACCGGGTAGACGCGCTCCAGATCACGGCCTGCGCGCCAGGGTGCCAGTTCCTGCGGCTGCGCTGTCCCCGCGGGATGCAGCAGCACCAGGTGCTTGCGCTTCATCGTGAAGCCGGGCTGGTCCCGCAGGCGCAGTTCCAGCTCGCCGGCTTCGGTGGAGGCCTGCGGTTCGGCGACAAACACCACCTGGTCCGCCTGGCGGAACGCCCGCCGGGCCCAGGAGGAGCCGTCCGCATCGGCTTCGTAGATCAGGAAGTCGTACTGCTTCTCCAGATCGTCGTACCGGTCCAGCGCGACCCAGCTGGAGGTGTCGTCCGGATTGCGGCTGCGCTCGGTTTCCGGAGCCACATGGGTTGCGCGGCCGATGCGGGCGAACGCGCGCGTCAGCCCCTCGGCCACCTGGCGGCAGGAGCTTCCCGGGCACAGCGGCACCACCACGAAGATCTGGGCCTGGCGGCGCTGCACGATCTGCAAGGTATGGCGCAGGTGGTTGTAGATGGCCTGCGCAAACACACGGTTCAGTTCCAGCGGGTAACGCACCATCAGCCGGTCGAAATCCGCCCGGGTCAGCAGGGCCAGTGTCGAATCCCGCAAGGCGGTGATGTCTGCGGCACGTGGCTGCTGCAGGATCAGGCCGGCCTCGCCCACGCTCTCGCCCGGAAGGATCTCGTTGTACAGCTGCAGCGCGCCAGCCCGGTCACGGCGCGACACCCGCAGCCGCCCGCTGACAAGAAAGAGCATGCTGTGTGCCTGCTCGCCCTCGTGGTACACGATGTCACCACCGGGGACCAGCTGCAGTTTCAGCGTCGCGGCGAGGTCCTGCAGGACGCCGTCCGGCAGGCCCCCGAAGACACCGCTGGCGCGCAGGACATCGAGCACGCGGCCGGGATCTGATGTCGGGACGTTGGTCACCATGCGGGGCGCTCGGGGAGTCAGTCGGCCAGGCTGGCCCACAAGGGCGCCAGCGCGTCCAGATCGTCGGCGTCCAGGCTTGCCACATGCCACAGGCAATTGCGCTCCAGGCGGCTGAGCCGGTAGCGCAGTTCATCCTCGGCCATGACCAGTTCGCGTTGGCTCTGGGCATCGGCCGGCACCTCGCCCCACAGGCCCATGCCGTTCCAGCCCGTGCGCAAGCGCCCCAGCAGGTGAACGGCCGCAAGCGCGACCGCACGCACCCGAGGACGCGGGCTGTCGGCCAGCAGAGCGGCCACACTGGCGGCCGCCTGCATGCGCCGGCTCGCGCGCGCCAGGCCGGCCGATGCCTGACCGATCGACGCGTCATCGAGCCGTTGCCCGCCAGACCACTGATCAGCCGCAGCGTCCGTCACCAGGCCCATCCAGCGGCCGTCGAACTCCCCCGGGATGGAGCGCAGCGCAAAGCTGGCACGGGCCAAGCCTTGACCCGGCAGGGCCAGCATGCCCAGCGTGGCCTCGACCACGCACAACATGCGCCCCAGAGGGGATACCTTGTCACCCGCCAGGCCGGCCGGGTAACCACTTCCATCGAGCCGCTCATGGTGTTCTGCGACGGCACGGGTCAACGCCAAGGGGTACTGGCCCAGGCTCACCAGCAGTTGTTCGCCGCGCCGCGGATGCGCTGCCAGCCGGCGGAACTGGCGCAGGTCCATTGCGTCACCATCGCCGATCAGCGCCGGATCCAGGTAGATCTCGCCGATGTCGTGCAGCAACCCGGCCAGCATGGCCTGGCGCACGTCGCCCGGATTGGCGCCGGCGCGCACCGACATGGCACCGGCCAATGCCATGGCCTGGATCGCGTGCTCGAAGGCCTTCGGGCTGGTGACCTCCACCATGGACATCAGGAAATGCGCGACCGGGTCCAGCGGCAGGCTGGTGATCTGGATGTCCACCTGGCGCTCCCAGACGCGCAGCGGCTGCGCCAGCGGGTGACCGGAATCCACCAGACTTGCAAACGCCTTGCGCAGCTGGCCCTTGTCGGGTGCCGCCTCGAAGCGCAGGCTGGCCTCCAGGGGGACCTTGAGCTGGAGCGCCAGCAAGCGCTGGTGCAACAACGGTGTGAGGGGCCGGTGCTGCGCCAGCAGCTTGGTGCCACGCTCGTCGTAGATGTCACGCGAAGCC
>JBIKTP010000551.1:0-2985 GCA_044348035.1 Burkholderiaceae bacterium | reverse complement strand
TCGCCAAAGTGACGTCCGCCGGGGGCGCTTGGTGCTGCAATCGGAGCATTTCACCATGAACGAGGCACCCCGATGATCGGCACCTATTCCCCCAAGACCCAGGAGCTGCTGGAGCGCCTGAACACATTCTTCGCGCAGCACATCACCCCGAACGAAGCCCGCTTCCATGCCGATCTGGACGCGATGCGCCGCGCCGGCAACCCCTGGCAGCCGATGGCGCTGGTCGACGAACTCAAGGTCAAGGCGCGTGCGGCCGGCCTGTGGAACATGTTCCTGCCGCACCCGTACAAGGGGCAGGGCGGCATCTCCAACCTCGATTACGCGCCGCTGTGCGAGGTGATGGGCCGGGTGTCGTGGTCGGGCGAGGTGTTCAACTGCTCGGCGCCCGATACCGGCAACATGGAAACCCTGGAGCGCTACGCCACCGACGCCCAGAAGGAACAATGGCTGGAGCCGCTGCTGGATGGCAAGATCCGTTCCGCCTTCCTGATGACCGAACCGGCGGTGGCATCGTCCGACGCCACCAACATCCAGTGCAGCATCACCCGCGACGGCGACCACTATGTGATCAACGGGCGCAAGTGGTTCTCGTCGGGCGCGGGCAATCCGCGCTGCGCGATCTTCATCGTGATGGGCAAGACCGACCCGGAAGGCCCGCGCCATGCGCAGCAGTCGATGGTGCTGGTACCCCGGGACACGCCTGGCGTGACGGTGTTGCGCCCGCTGTCGGTGTTCGGCTACGACGACGCGCCGCATGGCCATATGGAGGTGGTGCTCGACAACGTGCGGGTACCGGTGGCCAACATCCTGCTGGGCGAGGGCCGCGGTTTCGAGATCGCACAGGGTCGCCTGGGCCCCGGGCGCATCCACCACTGCATGCGCTCCATCGGGGCGGCCGAGCGCGCGCTGGAGATGATGGTCGACCGCCTGCAGACCCGCGTCGCGTTCGGCAAGGCGCTGTCCGAACAGTCGGTGTGGCATGAACGCATCGCCGAGTCGCGCTGCATGATCGACCAGGCCCGGCTGCTCACGCTCAACGCCGCGCACCGGATGGACACCGTGGGCAACAAGGTGGCGGCGGCCGACATCGCGATGATCAAGGTGGTCGCGCCCAACATGTCCTGCAAGGTCGTCGACTGGGCGATACAGGCGCATGGCGGCGGTGGCGTCAGCCAGGATTTCTGGCTGGCAGAGGCCTATGCCCACCAGCGCACCGTGCGACTGGTGGACGGTCCGGACGAGGTGCACCGGCGGGCCATTGCCAGGATCGAGCTGGCCAAGCGGGCGGCGATCAGGAAACTGCAGTCAGCACCGGCGTGACGCGCGCGCTGCGCGGGCAGACCGCCCGCAGGCGCGCGCCGAGGCGCCCGGACCGACTCAGGTGCCGTAACCGAACATGCGCGGCAGCCAGAGGATCAGGTCCGGAAACAGGATCATCACCAGCAGCGAGATCAGCAGGGCCGCCAGAAACGGCAGGATCTCCCGGATGATCTCCCCCAGCGGGATTCCGGTGGTGCCGTTGATCACGAACAGCAAGATGCCATAGGGCGGCGTGATCAGCCCGATCATGCAGTTGACCACCGCCACCACGCCGAAGTACACCGGGTCGATGCCCAGCGCGACGAGGGTCGGTATGAACAACGGCAGGATGACCAGGATGATGGTGGTCGCATCCAGCACGCAGCCCAGCAAGAGCAGCAGCAGGTTGACGCCGAGCATGAACACCAGCGGCGCGACATCGACGCCCTGGATCGCGGACGCGATCGCGGCGGGGATCTGTTCGGCCGCCACCACATAGTTCAGGATCAGCGCACCACCGATCACCAGCCCGACCGATGCCGCCGACTTGCCGCTGTCGATCAGCACGCGGCGCATGTCGCGCAAGGAGATCGAGCGGTACAGGAAGGCCGACACCAGCAGGGCGTAGGCCGCAGCCACCGCCGCCGCCTCGGTGGCGGTGGTGGCGCCGTTGTAGATGCCCCAGAGCAGCACCACCGGCATCATCAGTGCCGGGAAGGCGCGCACTGTCAGGCTGGGGATCTCGCGCAGGGGGACCACCTCGTCGGCATGGAAGCCGCGCCGGCGCGAGATGATGTAGTTCATCACCATCAGGGACAGCGCGATCAGTACGCCCGGCACCACGCCGCCCAGGAACAGGTAACCGATCGAGGTGTCCGACACCAGCGCGTACAGCACCATCGGAATCGAGGGCGGGATGATCGGGCCGATCGTCGCGGTGGCGGCAGTGAGTGCCGCGGCATAACCGCGGGTGTACTGGCCGCTCTTGATCATCATGTCGATGTCGACCTTGCCGATGCCGGCGGCGTCGGCCACCGCCGAGCCCGACATGCCGGAGAAGATCAGGCTGGAGAGCACGTTGACATAGCCCAGCCCGCCCTTGAAGCGGCCGACCAGCGCGACGCAGAAGCGCATCAGCCGTTCGCTGATCGAACCGGCGTTCATGAAGTTGGCCGCGACGATGAACAGCGGCACCGCCAGCAGCACGAAGCTGTCATAGACGCCGTAGATGATCTGCTCTCCGGCGATGCCGAGGTCCTGCCCCTTGACGGCCAGGTAGACGATGGAGCCGACGATCGTCGCATGCGCGATCGGCATGCCGATCGCGGCCAGCAGGAACAGTGTCAACAGACACAGGGTGAAGGCAATGCTCACGGATCGTTCTCCGGTCAGGGTGCGGGTGGCCGGGGTGGCGTAGGGGCCTGAGGCAGTGTCAGATCCCCGCGTGCTCGACGCGGTCGATCTCTTCCTTGTCCTGGATCAGGCGCCGGATGCGATCGGCGTACAGGGCGATGGTCGCCAGCATGAACACGATGTAGATCATGAACACATACCCCAGCGGCCAGCGCAGCGTGGCGCTTTTCTTGATGAACAGGAAGCTCACGAAGTCCCAGGTGCGCGGCAGTGCGGCAACGAAGGCGACCACGATCACCAGTGCGCAGATGAGCGCGAACACCCTCCGCATGC
>JBIKTP010000550.1:0-2988 GCA_044348035.1 Burkholderiaceae bacterium | reverse complement strand
GGCCACCAGCTCCGCCTCGGAGGGCATCAGCGCGCCCGGGGACCAGTGCCCCGAGGCCAGCCCCTGCTTGAGAAATTCCTTCACCCGTGCATAGGGAGCCTGTGCCGAAGCGCTTTCGGCGCGCCCGGAGGGGCGGCCGCGCACAGGGGTCAGGGCAGGATCCGGCATGCGGAAATTCTAGTTGCATAGACTTGTCTAGTCAAGTAGACTGCTGCGCGACAACCACCACCATCACACGCCCCTTTCACGGAGAGACCGCCATGTCCGATTTGTCCCCTGTCCACCAGCATGCACAGCCCCGCCCGGTGCGCTCACCGCGCGGAGCCGAACTGAGCTGCCGCAACTGGCTCATCGAGGCCGCCTACCGCATGGTCCAGAACAACCTCGACCCCGAAGTGGCCGAGAACCCGGACGCGCTGGTGGTGTACGGCGGCATCGGCAAGGCGGCCCGCAACTGGGACTGCTTCGAAGCCATCCTCAAGAGCCTGCGTGAGCTGCGGGAGGACGAAACCCTGCTGGTGCAGTCGGGCAAGCCGGTGGGCGTGTTTCGCACGCACGTGGATGCCCCGCGGGTGCTGATCGCCAATTCCAACCTCGTGCCGAAGTGGGCCACCTGGGAGCATTTCCACGAGCTCGACCGCAAGGGCCTGATGATGTATGGCCAGATGACGGCCGGGTCCTGGATCTATATCGGCACCCAGGGCATCGTGCAGGGCACCTACGAAACCTTCGTCGAAGCCGGTCGGCAGCACTACGGTGGCGATCTCGCCGGGCGCTGGGTCCTGACGGCGGGCCTGGGCGGCATGGGCGGCGCGCAGCCGCTGGCCGCGAGTTTCGCGGGGGCGTCGTCGCTCAACATCGAATGCCAGCAGTCGCGCATCGACTTCCGCCTCAAGACCCGTTACCTGGACGAGCAGGCGAGCGACCTCGACGACGCACTGGCCCGAATGGCACGTTACCGCGACGAGAAGCGCGCGGTGTCCGTCGGCTTGCTGGGCAACGCAGCCGAGGTCCTGCCCGAGCTGGTGCGCCGCGCGCGCGCGGGGGGCCTGCGCCCGGACATGGTGACCGACCAGACCTCCGCGCACGATCTGGTCAACGGCTACCTGCCCAGCGGCTGGACAGTGGCCGGCTGGCGTGCCGCACAGGCGGATGACAGCCAGCATGCCGGCTTGCGCGACGCTGCGGCGCGCAGCTGTGCCGTGCATGTGCAGGCCTTGCTGGACTTTCAGGCGATGGGCATACCGACCGTCGACTACGGCAACAACATCCGCCAGGTTGCGCTGGATGCCGGAGTCCGCAATGCGTTCGATATTCCGGGCTTCGTTCCGGCCTATGTGCGCCCCCTGTTCTGCCGCGGAAAGGGCCCTTTCCGCTGGGTGGCGCTGTCCGGCGACCCGGAGGACATCCGCAAGACCGACGCCAAGATGAAGGAGCTGTTTCCTGCCGACGCCCATCTGCACCGTTGGCTCGACATGGCCTCCGAGCGCATCGCCTTTCAGGGTCTGCCGGCACGGATCTGCTGGATCGGGCTGGGAGATCGCCACCGCGCGGGCCTGGCTTTCAACGCCATGGTGCGCAGCGGCGAGCTCAAGGCGCCGATCGTCATCGGCCGCGACCATCTCGACAGCGGCTCCGTGGCGTCGCCCAACCGCGAGACGGAGGCCATGCGCGACGGCTCGGACGCCGTGTCCGACTGGCCGCTGCTCAACGCCCTGCTCAACACCGCCGGCGGAGCGACCTGGGTGTCTCTGCACCATGGTGGCGGTGTGGGCATGGGGTATTCGCAGCACTCGGGCGTGGTCATCGTCTGTGATGGCACCGAGGCTGCCGACCGGCGCATCGAGCGCGTGTTGTGGAACGACCCTGCCACCGGTGTCATGCGCCACGCCGATGCCGGCTACGACGTCGCGGTCGCGAGCGCCCGCGAGCAGGGCCTGAACCTTCCGATGGTCGGGAAATGACATGCTGATGCAACCTGGATTCCTCTCGCTGGAGCAGCTCCGCGAGATCCATGCCGGCGGTGTGCGCCTGGAGCTGCCCGCCACAGCGCGGGAGGCGATCCGTGCCAGCCAGCAGGTGGTGCAGCGCGCCGCCGACGGCGACGCCCCGGTGTACGGTGTCAATACCGGCTTCGGCAAACTGGCCAACCAGCGCATCAGCAAGGCGCAGCTCGACACGCTGCAGCTCAACCTGATCCGCTCGCACAGCGTGGGTGTGGGCGAGCCGCTGGGCCCCGAGGTGGTGCGGCTGATGCTGGCACTCAAGGCCGCCAGTCTGGCGCGCGGGTATTCCGGCGTGCGCGAGGTGGTGGTCGACACGCTGCTCGCCGTCTTCAACGCCGGCCTGGTGCCGCATGTCCCCTCGCGCGGGTCGGTGGGTGCCTCGGGCGATCTTGCCCCGCTGGCCCACATGACGCTGGCGCTGATGGGCGAGGGCAGCATGCTGCAGGACGGGCAGGAAGTGCCGGCGCGCGATGCCCTGGCGCGGGCCGGCATACCGCCCCTGGTGCTGGGCCCGAAGGAAGGCCTGGCCCTCATCAACGGAACCCAGACATCCACCGCACTGGCCCTGCACGCGCTGCTGGCCTTCGAACCGGTGCTGGAGGCGGCCCTGGTCATCGGTGCGCTGACGGTCGACGCCGCGCGCGGCAGCGACGGCCCCTTCGACCCGCGCATCCATGCCTTGCGCGGCCAGCCGGGCCAGATCGATGTGGCCCAGTACTACCGCGCCCTGCTGCAGGGCAGTGCCATTCGCGATTCGCATCTCGATGGCGATGACCGGGTGCAGGACCCCTACAGCCTGCGCTGCCAGCCGCAGGTCGTGGGCGCCTGCCTCGACCAGCTGCGCCATGCCGTCAAGGTGCTGCTGCGAGAGGCCAATGCGGTCACCGACAACCCGCTGGTGTTCGCCGAAGACGGTGTGATGGTCTCCGGCGGCAACTTCCATGCGGAGCCCGTGGCACTGGCTGCCGACGGCATCGCACTC
>JBIKTP010000549.1:0-2991 GCA_044348035.1 Burkholderiaceae bacterium | reverse complement strand
CTGCGCAAGGGGTTGGCCGGATCGTCGCGCGCAAACTATTGATTGTTACAAAAAACATGACAACTAAATCGCGGTGCGTGAGTCATACCTCCAGGAACATTGCTGGAGAATATGGGCATGGTGCAAAAGCGATTGAGCGAGGCAGCAAAAAAGCGGGTGCGTGCCGGACGAATGCTGCAAAAAGGCAAGGGCTGCGCCGAGGTCGCGTTGGCGGTGGGCGTGGCACGCCAGACCGTGTACACGTGGAAGGCGCTGATCGATGAAGGCGGCATCGACGCTCTGCGTTCCGTGCCCGGGCGGGGCCGACCTGCCAAGCTCGATGAGGGGCAGTTGGCTGCCGTGCGAGCCGCCATCCTGCAAAGCCCGACGGAGCATGGCTTTGGGACTGAGCTGTGGACCCTCAAGCGGGTGGGCGCCGTCATCGAGCGACTGCACGGCGTGCGCTTCAGCCAGCCACATGTCTGGCGGATCCTGGGATCGCTGGGCTTCAGCCCACAAAAGCCGGAGAAGCGTGCCATCGAACGCGATGAGGATGCCGTGCGCAGTTGGAAGCGCAGCACCTGGCCTGTGCTTAAAAAAAAGCCGAGCGAGACGGCCGAGTGATCGTCTTTGTGGACGAGTCGGGCATCAGCGAGCGACCTACGCGTGTGCGCACCTGGGCACCCAAGGGACAGACGCCGGTCATCCAGTTTCACTTCAACTGGAATCATGTCTCGGTCATAGCCGGACTCACGCGCACCAACTGCCTGTTCAGGCTGCACGAGGGCAGCATCAAGAAGGAGGAGGTGGTCGCATTCCTCAAGGCGCTCAAGGCCCATCTCAAGCAACCGCTGCTGGTGATCTGGGATGGTTTGAAGGCGCACCGCAGTCGTCTGGTGCGCGACTATCTCGATACGTTGAGTGGGCACATCCAGATCGCCTTCCTGCCGCCCTATTCCCCAGACCTCAATCCGGTCGAGTATCTGTGGGCTTGGCTCAAGCGCCACGCGTTGGCCAACTACTGCCCCAACGATCTGAGCGAACTGCACACCACGGCACGCAACAAACTCAAAAGTGCCCAAAAGCGTCCCTCGATCATCGCCGCCTGCTGGATGCAGGCTACGCTGTGGTGATGTCATGAATTATGAAAGTCTCAATAATATGACCGCGCCTTCAACAATTAGCTATTTGACAAGCACTTGTTCTATAGTCCAAAGTCGCCAAGGATCTTCTACAAACTCCGCAGCGATGAATTCCTAAGTTCTCGGGGGCGGCAATGTCAACCAGCGATCAGGAGCGGTGATCGTTAGGCTCCTCGTCGCTCGCGAAATCGCCACATAAAAGAGCTTTGCCTGCGCATTTTGTTGCCTGGCGAAATGCGATGCGTCAGGAATCACTACGTGGTCGAATTCCAATCCCTTCAAAAGCAAAGGGGTTGAAACGGTCCGCTTGGGCAACTTGCGCCCCGACAAGCTAACTCGCTGGCGCACGTTTGTAGTTGCTTTGTCCATTGATTCTGCGCGGCCGGTCGCAAGCTCGGTCGCAGCTCGCTCAGCATCGCGCCATAACTCACGACGGAATAGCTTCCAACGTGAATGCTTCCGGGTAAGCGCCATGATTTGAGCCGCAGCCTCAGCGCCGTTGCCGACATCGAGGGTTGGTTCAATCTCTCGCAATACGGCTTCGAGGGCGGCATCCTCTGGATCGACTTCAACGTCATCTGCCGGTGCCTTGATCGAGAAGCTATCGCTTAGTAGGCTTGTGATGGCCCCAAGCCGTCCTGCGCCATCCGTTGCTCTATCCCAAAGGCCTGCGAATTCCCGAAGACGGCCAGCGGCGATTTCTTCGATCGCCTGGTAGCCGCCACCAGCGGCCTTCGCCAATCGATAGCAAATGGTCTTGGCGTCCAATGGCGTTTGAAAATCCTATCCCCTGCTCTTTTTTGGGCAGGAGCAAACACGACGGTCGCCATGGAAGCGCCGTGCTAGCATTGCTGTCATTGCAATCGCCGTATCCGCAAATGAGCCGCCAATGAGCACACTGACGATCAGAAACATCGAGCCCGCCATCAAGGACAAGCTGCGCCTGGCCGCTGCGGCCCACGGTCGCTCCATGGAAGAAGAGGTCCGAACCATCTTGCGCAACGTCCTGGCGCAGCCTGCAACGAGCGGGGGCTTGGGAAGTCGGGTCCACGAACGGTTTGCCGTTCTGGGCGGGCTCGAAATGCAACTGCCACCACGTTCGGAGCAAGCGCGCGGGGCAAGCTTTGAGTCGGGAGGCTCGACTTGAAGGTTCTGGACACGAATGTTGTCTCGGAATTGATGCGGCGGCGGCCGGAGCCTCTGGTGCTGGCATGGGTCAATGCCCAGGAACCCAGCGGTCTCTGGCTGACATCCACCATCGCAGCGGAGCTGCTGTTCGGTGTCGCGCGCTTGCCCGACGGCGCCCGCAGGAGGCAGCTGGCGGTCGCTGTAGCAGGCATGCTGGAACAGGATTTTGCGGGTCGCGTACTGGCGTTCGATCTGTCGGCGGCATCTGTCTACGCCCAGATGGTCGCTGATCGCGAGCGCTCAGGCTACGGCATGGCGATGGCCGACGCCCAGATCGCCGCTACGTGCGTGGCACACGGTGCCACCCTGGTGACGCGCAATCAAAGACATTTCGAGGGATGGGGCTTGCCCCTGATCGACCCGTGGCAGGGCGCTGCAGCGGCTGGTAGGTAGTGCTGCGTTCAGGACGGAAACCGATCACCAAAGGCGACGGTAACCGTGGGTCGGGGTGTCGGGAAACAGGTGTTTGAATAACCTGCTCCCCCGCTGGAACGACCGCTTGACATCTGACGTTCACCGATTAGGATGTATACCCAAAAAAGGAGATACACCATGGATCTTCAAGTATCGAAATGGGGCAACAGTCTGGCCCTGCGGATTCCGTCCGAAGTCGTTCGTCGACTCGGATTGCGCGAAGGGGCTACGGTGGAGGCCCAACTCACCGTCGACGGCAGCCTGTCGA
>JBIKTP010000051.1:0-9292 GCA_044348035.1 Burkholderiaceae bacterium | reverse complement strand
GAGATGCCGGCGTTGATGGCGGGACGGATACCGGCATTGAACAGCGAGG
The DNA here is from genome assembly GCA_044348035.1 of Burkholderiaceae bacterium. GTDB lineage: Bacteria > Pseudomonadota > Gammaproteobacteria > Burkholderiales > Burkholderiaceae_C > CAISIP01. Next base: position 9,243 of record JBIKTP010000051.1, on the reverse strand, counting down.
TCTCCAGGAAGATCTGGCCGTCGGTGATCGAGATCACGTTGGTCGGCACGAAAGCCGACACGTCGCCGGCCTGGGTCTCGATGATGGGCAATGCGGTCAGCGAACCGGTCTTGCCCTTCACGGCGCCCTTGGTGAAGTCCTCGACGTATTTTTCGTTGACACGTGCGGCCCGCTCCAGCAACCGGCTGTGCAGGTAGAACACGTCGCCGGGGTAGGCTTCGCGGCCTGGCGGGCGGCGCAGCAACAGCGACACCTGGCGGTAGGCCACGGCCTGCTTGGACAGATCGTCGTACACGATCAGGGCGTCCTGACCGCGATCGCGGAAGTACTCACCCATGGTGCAGCCGGAGTAGGCACTGACATACTGCATGGCCGCAGATTCGGATGCGGTCGCCGCCACGACGATGGTGTAGGCCATGGCGCCCGCTTCTTCGAGGGCGCGCACGACGTTCTTGACCGAAGACGCCTTCTGGCCGATGGCCACGTAGACGCAGGTCATGTTCTGACCCTTCTGGTTGATGATGGCGTCGATGGCCACAGCGGTCTTGCCGGTCTGGCGGTCGCCAATGATCAACTCTCGCTGACCGCGGCCGACCGGCACCATGGAGTCGATCGACTTCAGGCCGGTCTGCATCGGCTGGCTCACCGACTGGCGGGCGATCACGCCGGGTGCGACCTTCTCGATCACGTCTGTCATCTTGGCATTGATCGGGCCCTTGCCGTCGATCGGCTGACCCAGCGCATTGACCACGCGGCCGAGCAACTCGGGGCCGACCGGTACCTCCAGGATGCGGCCCGTGCACTTGACGGTGTCGCCTTCGGAGATATGTTCGTATTCACCCAGAATCACGGACCCGACCGAGTCACGCTCCAGGTTCAGGGCCAGGCCGTAGGTTGGCAGGCCGTCGCTGCCGGCGGGGAACTCGAGCATTTCGCCCTGCATCACGTCCGACAAGCCATGGATGCGGCAGATGCCGTCAGAGACCGACACCACGGTACCCTGGTTGCGAATGTCCGCACTGGCCGCCAGGCCCTCGATGCGGCTCTTGATCAGTTCGGAGATTTCTGCGGGATTGAGTTGCATGACTCGTTCCTTCACTTTCTTTAATCAAACACGCCTGGGCAACATGCGCAGACGGAACAACCTGTCAACCTCGCAGCACTAGGCCGTCAAGGCTGCCCTCATTTGCTGCAGACGTGCCCTGACGGAGGTGTCGAGCACTTCATCGCCCACGACCACCCGAATGCCGCCGATAAGGGCCGGCTCCAGTTCGACCGCCAAATTCAGCTTGCGGCCGAACCGCCTCTCCAGCGTTACACCCAGTTCGGCCAGCGCACCGGCATCGATCGGAAACGCGCTGTACACGACGGCATCGGCAGAACCACCCACGGCATTGCGCAAAGCCCGGTACTGGTGGGCAATTTCCGGAAGGACTCCGAGCCGCCCGTTGTCGATCACCGTGCGCAGAAAGTTCTTTCCGGCCTCCGGCAGATCACCCTTGACGACGCCGCTGATCAGGTCGAACACCTGCGCTGACGTGACCTTCGGGTTGTCGGCGAACTGCAGCAGCTGCGGGTTGCCGGCAATCGCAGCCAGTTGCCCGAGCCAGGCCGAGGCATCGCTGCCGTGCGACTGGCCAGATTTGAACAAAGCTTCGGCGTAAGGCCGGGCAAGGGTGGCGAGTTCAGCCATGGCGCCCTCTTACAGTTCGGTCTTCAGGCGCGTCAGCAATTCGCTGTGCACGCCGGCGTTGACTTCCTTGCGCAGAATCTGCTCCGCACCCCGCACCGCCAGCGCCGCCACCTGCTCACGCAGGGCCTCGCGTGCCTTCACGGTCTGCTGCTCGGCTTCGACCCGGGCGGCAGCAACGATCTTGTTGCCTTCTTCCGTGGCGCGCGCCTTGGCCTCTTCGATGATGGACTGGGCACGGCGCTCGGCATCTGCCAGGCGGGCCGCCGTCTCGGTGCGCGATTTGGCGAGTTCGGCTTCCACGCGCTGGTTGGCGGCGGAGAGCTCGGACTTGGCCTTGTCAGCGGCGGCAAGACCGTCGGCGACCTTCTTCGCGCGCTCATCCAGGGCCGCGGTGATGGGCGGCCACACATACTTCATCGTGAACCCGACAAGAATCAGGAACACGATCATCTGGACTATCAAGGTACCGGTGATGCTCACTTTTTCATCCTCAGTCGGTTGGAGACAAGGCGCTTGCGCAAATGGGCCGGCGATTTGTCCCGCAAAGTTTCAGCGTACACACACTCTGGAGAGTGCTGGAAAGCAGGAGGAAAGGGCTTACTTGGGCAGGTTGGCGATCTGGGCCAGGAACGGGTTGGCCGTGGCAAACCAAAGCGCGACACCGGTACCGATAATGAAGGACGCGTCGATCAGACCCACCAGCAGGAACATCTTGGTCTGCAGTTCGCCCATAAGCTCCGGCTGGCGTGCTGCCGATTCCAGGTATTTGCTGCCCATGATGCCGATGCCAACGCATGCGCCGAAAGCGCCCAGGCCAATGATCAGACCGGCGGCCAGTGCAACAAAACTAATAACTTCCATGATGACTCCTTAGGGACTTTGGTTGAAAAACGAAAACAAGAACGAAAACTGACAGATGCTCAATGGTGATCGTGCGCCTGACCCAGATACACCAGCGCAAGCATCATGAAAACGAAGGCCTGCAGCGTGATGATCAGGATGTGGAAGATCGACCACACGGTGCCGGCAATGATGTGGCCGATGGCCAGGCCGATACCGGTTGCCGACAGCGACCAGGCGCCGCCCATGAGTGCGATCAGCAGGAAGATCAGCTCGCCTGCGTACATGTTGCCGAACAGTCGCATGCCATGCGACACCGTCTTGGCGATGAACTCGATCATCTGCATGGCGAAGTTGAAGGGGTACAGCGCCCAGTGGTTGCCGAACGGCGCCGTGAACAGTTCATGGATCCAGCCGCCCAGGCCCTTGATCTTGATGTTGTAGAACAGGCAGATCAACAAGACGGCAACCGACAGACCCATGGTGATCGACAGGTCGGCGGTCGGCACAACGCGCAGGTACGCATGGTGCGGATCGTGCCCAGCGGCACCGTAGATCAGCTTCCAGAGTTCGGGGAGAAGGTCGACCGGCAGCAGATCCATAGCATTGAGCAGAAAGATCCATACAAAGAGCGTGAGCGCCAGCGGGGCCACGAACTTGCGGCTTTCGGCGTTGTGCACGATGCCCTTGGCCTGGGAGTCCACCATCTCGACCAGCAACTCCACCGCCGCCTGGAAACGCCCCGGCACGCCGGAGGACGCCTTGCGCGCGGCGCGCCAGAGCAGCAAGCAGCCCAGCACACCCAGCAGGATCGAGAAAAACAGGGAATCGAAACTGAACACCGAGAAGTCAACAACCGCCTTGGGTTTTGCGTTCTGAAAGTGCGTCAGGTGGTGAATGATGTATTCGCCAGCGGTAGGTCCGTTTTCAGCAGCCATCGGTAAGGTCCGTCGTTATCTCAGTGTTTCACGTTCTTGGGTGCTATCAGCAAAGCCACCCAATATATCTTCATCGTCAATACCAGGCCGATCAACAAGGCCACCCAACTCAAGCCCGGCACCATCCTCGGCGCCATCACCAGCAAGAACACCGACACGCCAAGCTTGACCATTTCCCACACGAAGAAGGCCATGGCCGCCGATGCCGGGTTCAGGGATGCAAACCGCCCCATCAGCCCTCGTGCAAACAGGGCGGCAGGGATTACCACCGCCAATGCCCCGTATGCTACGGACCAACCCACATGGCCCCGACCGGTCAGACCCCATGCGGCCAATGCCGCGATGCATCCCACCACCAGTTGACCCGCGACCACCCACCAAGGAGAAACCGGCGGATGCCTCAGACGCAACTGCTTCGCCTCTTCGGCTGTCAGCGCCTTGAAACCCGCGTCGTCATCATCGTCAGATTGTGCAGGAGCGATCATGGACTTCCAGAATTGCACCCTGCCGACAGCTTGCAGGTCTCACAAAGCCACTGATTATATGGAAGAAATTCGCGGGGGCGGTTGAAATGTTGCGCCACAGCATGAGGCTGCATGTGGAGACATCCGCTCCATCCCCGGATGACTGACCCTGATAATGGCGCCCATGACCGACACGCTGCCCACCACCCCCTGTTATCTCAATGGCGTCTACACCCCCCTGAACGAGGCCAGGGTGAGTGTCATGGACCGCGGTTTCGTCTTCGGCGACGGGATCTACGAGGTTGTTCCCGTCTACGGCGGCCGTCCGTTCCGCTTCGAGCAGCACATGGCCCGATTGAGCCGAAGCCTGCGCGAACTGCGCATTCCCAATCCGATGACGCCGGACGGGTGGCGTACGCTGGTGGAGGAATTGCTGGCCCGTTATGCGGCGTCCACAGGCATCCCTTGCGAGCAGGGCGATCAGCTGATCTACATCCAGGTCACCCGCGGTGTGGCAATGCGTGACCACGTGATGCCCCCGGGCCTCACACCCACCGTTTTCGCGATGGTCAACACCATGCGCACCCCCTCTGCGGATCAAATCACCCAGGGCGTGAGCTGTGTGACCGCCGAGGACTTTCGCTGGCAGAAGGCACACATCAAAAGCACCAGCCTGCTGGGCGCCGTGTTTGCGCGCCAGATCAGTTTCGACGCCGGCGCGTTGGAAACCGTCATGCTCCGCGACGGCTATCTGAGCGAGGCGGCCGCCAGCAATGTATGGGTCGTCAAGAACGGTGCGGTGTATGGCTCGCCCAGGGACAACCTGGTGCTCGAGGGCATCCGCTACGGACTGATCGAGGAAATGTGCCAGGCCATCGGTGTGCCATTTGCCTTGCGGCGGATCAGCCGCGCCGAGGTGCTGGATGCAGACGAGCTTCTGCTGTCCAGCGCCACCAAGGAAGTCCTGTCGATCACCACGCTGGACGGCCAGCCTGTCGGCAACGTATCCCACAAAGGTCGGCGCGGCCCGATCAGCATCCGGCTGCATGCCGCCTACCAGGCAGCCAAGCAGCCCCGGGCTGCCTGAGGCACAGAGCCCGCCCGCCACCCACACCCTGCACGCCATGAGCCCCGAATCAGAATCCCTGATCGTCTACCCGTCACGATTCCCGATCAAGGTCATGGGCCTGCGTGTGGATGGCTTCGTCCATGCGGTCACCGCCGTTGCCAAGCTGTTCGACCCGGAGTTTGACGCCGCCAGCGTCGAACTGCGGGAAAGCTCGGGCGGCAAGTATCTGGGTGTCACCATCACCGTTACCGCGACCAGCCGCGAACAGCTCGACGCGTTGTACCGCACCCTGTCGACCCACCCGATGGTCAAGATCGTCCTCTGAGACCTTGTGGCTACCGACGTGTCATGGCTGGGCCGGGTGGACTACCAGCCCACCTACGAGGCAATGCAGGCGCTGACTGCGGCCCGCTCGGAGCACACACCCGATGTGTTGTGGATGTGTGAACATCCGCCGGTCTTCACCCAAGGTATCGCTGGACAGGCCGCCCACCTGCTGAACCCGCGCGACATTCCGGTGGTTGCCACCAACCGCGGCGGGCAGGTCACCTACCATGGGCCCGGACAGGTCGTCGCATACCCGCTGCTCGACCTGCGCCGGACCGGTTACTTCGTCAAGGAATACGTTCACCGTCTGGAGGAAGCCACCATCCGAACGCTGGGCCATTTCGGTGTGACGGGGCACCGTGTCGGTGGCGCTCCCGGCATTTATGTGCGCATCGATGATCCGGGTTCGCATGCGGTGCTCGCGCAGCGCCCGCAACGCCGACCCGAACAGGCGGCCGGGCGCCCGGCGGGCTCGACAACACCCGATTTCACAGGGCTGGGCAAGATAGCCGCGCTGGGCATCAAGGTCAGCCGCAACTGCACCTACCACGGGCTCGCTCTGAACGTGGCCATGGACCTGGAGCCCTTCTCGTGCATCAACCCGTGTGGGTATGCCGCTCTGCAGACCGTGGACCTTTCTACAATCGGGGTCGAGGTCGCATGGTCGGACGTCGCCACCGTGCTGAGCACCAAACTCCTCACCTACCTGTCTCCGTGAACAGCGGGGCCCTACGCCATGAGCAATCCAGATACCGCGCCCAGCGTTCGCGACCTTGCACCGGGCATCCTCTACGATGCCACCGTGAAGCAGAAGGCTGGCGCCAAGCTGTCGCGGATTCCGGTGAAGGTCGTTCCAGGCGAAATCCTCAAGAAGCCGGATTGGATCCGCGTCAGGGCCGCATCGGCCGGTACGCGCTTCTACGAGATCAAGGACATCCTGCGCAAGAACAAGCTGGTGACCGTGTGCGAGGAGGCCTCCTGCCCCAACATCGGCGAGTGCTTCGGCAAAGGTACCGCCACCTTCATGATCATGGGCGACAAGTGCACGCGCCGCTGCCCTTTCTGTGATGTCGGCCATGGCCGGCCCGACCCGCTCGACCTGAACGAACCACAGAACCTGGCCAACACCATTGCCAGCCTCGGCTTGCGTTATGTGGTGATCACCAGTGTGGACCGCGACGATCTGCGCGACGGCGGCAGCCAGCATTTCGTCGACTGCATCCGGCAGACCCGTGCGCTGTCGCCTGCCACCCGCATCGAGATCCTCGTACCCGATTTCCGGGGTCGCGACGACCGCGCACTCGAGATCCTGAAGGCGGCGCCGCCCGACGTCATGAACCACAACCTGGAAACCGTGCCGCGTCTGTATCGGGAAGCACGACCCGGTTCAGACTACGCCTTCAGCCTGAACCTGCTCAAGAAATTCAAGGCTCTGTTCCCGCACATTCCCACCAAGAGCGGACTGATGGTGGGCCTGGGGGAGACCGACGACGAAATCCTGCAGGTGATGCAGGACATGCGCGCGCACGGCATCGACATGCTGACCATCGGCCAGTACCTGGCGCCCAGCACAAGCCACCTCACGGTCAAGCGCTATGTCCACCCGGACACCTTCCGGATGTTCGAGGAACGCGCCCGCGACATGGGCTTCAGCCATGCTGCCGTGGGCGCCATGGTGCGGTCGAGTTACCACGCCGACCAGCAGGCCCATGCAGCCGGTGTCGGGGACAGCCTCAGCCCATCGTGATCCGGCTGGCAGGGTCCTCGTCCGCAAGGACCTGATCGGCCCAGTCGCGCAAGCGCCTGGTATCGGCGCGCAGCACCTCCTGCTTGACGGCCAGGATCTGCGCCGGATGCATCGAGAAGCTGCGCAGCCCCAAGCCCAGCAACAAGCGGGTCATGCTGACGTCCCCGGCCATCTCGCCGCAGACACTGACGCCCTTGCCCTGGCGGTTGCTCTCTGCGATGGTGCCGGCCACCAGGCCCAGGACCGCCGGATGGAGGGGGTCGTAAAGATGGGCCACCGACTCGTCCGCGCGGTCGATCGCCAGCGTGTACTGGATCAGGTCGTTGGTGCCGATGGACAGGAAATCGAAATACTTCAGGAAGGTGCGCAGGCTCAGGGCTGCCGCCGGAATCTCGATCATCGCGCCGACCCGCACATGGCCGTGGGCGACTCCAAGGTTGTCGAGCTGCGCACGGGCATGGTCGATCAGTGACAGGGTCTGGCGTATCTCGCTGGCATGCGCCAGCATCGGTATCAGCAGGTTCACCTGGCCGAAGCTCGCTGCGCGCAGGATGGCGCGCAACTGGGTGAGGAACATGTCGGGGTCCGCCAGGCTCCAGCGGATCGCGCGCAGGCCCAGCGCCGGGTTGAGGTGCGCCTCTTCCCGCGAGACCTTGTCCAGCGGCTTGTCAGCCCCGATGTCCACCGTGCGGATGGTGACTGGCAGGCCACGCATGCCCTCGATCGCCCGACAGTAGGCCCGGTACTGCTCCTCCTCGTCCGGCAGCTTGCCCTGTCGGCCCATGAACAGGAACTCGCTGCGAAACAGGCCAACACCCACCGCACCCGCCTTGACGGCAGCCACGGCATCTTCCGGCATCTCGATGTTCGCCAGCAACTCGACCTTCTCGCCATCCAGCGTCACGGCGGGCGTGTGCAGCAAGCGGGCGAGCCGCCCGCGCTCGATCTCGCCCTGGCGCTGCTTGAATCCATACTCTGCCAGGATGATGGCGGAGGGATCGACGATGACGACACCCGCATCGCCATCGATCACCACCCAGTCATCCTGGCGGATCAGCTGGCTCGCCATGCGCGCGCCCACCACCGCCGGGATGTCCATGCTGCGCGCAACGATGGCGGTATGGGATGTGCGCCCGCCCACATCGGTCACGAACCCGGCAAAAACGCTCTGCTTGAACTGCAGCATGTCGGAGGGCGACAGGTCGTGTGCAACCAGGATCAACGGGACATCCTGCGTGTCATCCAGCAGAAGGTCCTGCTGGGAAGGACGGCGGGCGAGCCGGGCAGGCGGGACAACCAGCGGCGATGCCATACCCTTCATGGCAGCCAGGACCTTTTCTGCGATCTGCTCCATGTCGGCCTTGCGCTCGCGCAGGTATTCGTCCTCCATCTCGTCGAACTGGCGGGCGATCACTTCCAGCTGCGTGGTGAGCGCCCATTCGGCGTTGTAGAGGCGATCTGCGATCCAGTGCTTCACGCCCAGGATCAGCTCCTCGTCCTGGAGCAGCATCAGGTGCACATCGAGCAGCGCCGTCAATTCGTGCGGCGCCTCCTTCGGCCCCATGTGCACGATGGTGCGCTGCAGGCGGTGAATCTCGTCGATCACTGCATTGCGGCCCCTGCGCACCCGATCGATCTCCGCCTCGACCTGGTCGGCCGTGACGAAATAATGGGCCACGTCCATGCGGCTGGATGCGACCAGCACCGCGCGCCCGATGGCGATGCCACGGGCCACGGCCAGACCGTGGATGGCGAAGGTCACTCGCCTTCCCCGAACTTGTCGTCGATCAGGGCCCGCAGGGCTTCGGAAGCCTCCTGCTCGCGTTCGCCCTGGGTCTCGATTTCCACCACTGTGCCAATACCCGCTGCCAGCATCATGACGCCCATGATGCTCTTGGCGTTGACCCGCCGCTCGCCGCGGGACATGAACACATCACACGGAAAGCTGCCTGCCAACTTTGTCAGTTTGGCCGAGGCCCGGGCATGCAGGCCCAGCTTATTGCTGATGGTGGCTGTCGTCTTGATCATTTTTCTTCCTGGCCTGATTCTGGGGCGCGGTCGTGGCCACCTGCATCACACCTTGCGTGCCGCCGGCCATGGCGCGCGCCACAAGCACATCCAGCGGCTCCCGGCGGTAGGTCACTGCACGCAGCAGCATCGGCAGG
>JBIKTP010000050.1:0-9295 GCA_044348035.1 Burkholderiaceae bacterium | reverse complement strand
TAACGGCGAGACCGGGCTCGCGATGGCCATCGAACACCAGCCCGACCTGGTGTTGCTGGACGTCATGATGCCAGGCACATTCAACGGACTCGATGTCTGCCGCGCTCTCAAGGCAGTTGCCCATCCGCCGCGCGTGCTGCTGCTGAGCGCGCGCGGTCGCAGCGAGGACCTCGACGCCGGCATGCTGGCAGGTGCGGAGGCCTACCTGGTCAAGCCCTTCAGCCCCTTGCAACTGATAGAGAATATCAACCAACAACTGGAGAAAGCGTGAACTCGTCCGCTTCATACGTGTTGCGCAACCCGTCCCGCAATGGTGTCCGCCACGACCCCCTGGTGCCCGAGGGCAGCAACAGCTTTTCCGAGGCCGCCACCGCACAGATGGAGCGCCTGGTGGGCGACTTCGGCCGGATGTACCGCGAACGCAACGAAGCGCTGGAGGAAGTGGCGAAAGCACACCATGAAGCGCTGTTCCGGCTGTCGCTGGCTGCCGACCTGAAGGACGATGACACCGGCGTGCACATCATCCGCATCGGATTCATGGCCGAGGCGCTGGCCCTGCTGATCGGGCAGTCGCGCCAGAGCGCCGGCATGCTGCGCAAGGCAGCACCCATGCATGACATCGGCAAGATCGGCATCCCGGACAACATCCTCAAGAAGCCGGGAGCCTTCCAGCCCGAGGAGCGCGCCACCATGAACCAGCATGCGGCCATGGGGGCCGACATCCTCGGGCGCTCCCGCATTCCGCTGTTCCAGCTGGCGGCAGAACTGGCGCTGGCACACCACGAAAGATGGGACGGCACGGGTTACCCGAACGCGCTGGCTGGCGACAGCATCCCCGTGTCGGGGCGGATCGTCGCCATCGTCGACTTCTTCGACGCGCTGACCATGGACCGTGTCTACCGCAAGGCCTTTCCGTACGAGCAGGCACTCGCCATGCTGCGGGAGCAGCGCGGCAAGGCCTTCGATCCGCATATGATCGATGTCTTCATGGCCCATTCCCACGAACTGATCGCCCTGCGCGATCGCATCAACAAGAGCCGGCCCACCTTCACCGAACTGGTCGAAGGCTTCTGAGCCCAAAGCTTCTGACGAGGACCCTTCCCATGCGGCACTTACCCTTCCCGGCAGTGGTCCATGTTGTCATTGCGCTGATCGCCCTGGCATTTCTGCATGCGCCCGCACAGGCGCAGGACACCTGGCGACGCGTGAAGTCCACGGGCACCGTGCGTGTCTGCGTCTGGCCGGACTACTACGGTGTCACCCACCGTAACGCCAACACCCAGAAACTCGAAGGCATCGACATCGACCTCTCGCAGGAATTCGGGCGCGACCTGCAGCTCAAGGTCCAGCATGTGGACTCCTCGTTCGTCACGCTGGTCGAGGACCTGCTCAACGAACGTTGCGACATCGCCATGTTCGCCGTCGGCATGCTGCCTCAGCGCATGCAGCTGCTGCGTTTCTCGAAGCCCTACCTGCAAAGCGATATCTACGCGGTGAGCACCAAGAGCAACCGTGCCGTGCAGCGATGGGAGGACATCGACAAGCCCGGCGTGGTGGTGGGCGTGCAGGCCGGCACCTTCATGGAGCCGGTCATGCGGGCCCAGCTCAAGCAGGCACGCATGGTGGTGGTGCAGCCGCCTGCCACCCGCGAGCGTGAGCTGGAGGCCGGCCGCATCGATGTCTTCATGACCGACTTCCCGTACAGCCGCCGGCTGCTCGACAATGCCGACTGGGCCCATCTGATCGCGCCGCCAGGCGCGTTCAACATACTTCCCTACGGCTATGCCGTGAAACCCGGCGACGACGCCTGGCTGGCCCAGGTGGACGGTTTCGTGGCGCGCATCAAGCGCGACGGGCGCCTGATGGCTGCTGCCGCCCGTCACCGCCTCACACCCATCGTCGTGCGCGACTAGGACATCCTGGCTTCGACCCACCATGTCCCCTGCCGCTCCCCCCAGCGCGTCCCGCGGCCGACTGTCCAGCACGGGGGCAGCAGTCGCCGGCGGCGTGCTGGTACTGGTCACACTGCTGGTTGCGGTGGCGTTCAGCCGCAACGAATACCTCAGCCAGCTCAACAGCGAGCTCGCGCGATCCGAGCTGCAGGCCCGGGTGCTGGAGGACCATGCCACGCGGTCGGTGGAATCGGTATCGATGCTGCTGACTTCGCTCAGCAGCCAGCTCGAGCCTGCGGATCTCGCCGGCGGACACGCGAGGACCGATGCGCTGCTGGAACAATCATTGGTGGCCCTGCCGCACTTGCGCGGGCTGAGCGTGGTCGACGGCGCCGGACAGGTGCTGGCGAGCTCGGTGCGCGCCGACGTGGGGCTGCGCATAGACCTCGGAAGACTGGGCGCGATCCCGGCCCCGGGCCGGGAGCACCTGGGCGGCTTCATCGCCGGCCGGACCCTGGGTGCTCTGGCAGCCGACGGCACCGCCGGAACCGTCCGGCCCGGCCTCGGCTTCATTCCCCTGGTGCGCGCCCAGGAGCGTCAGGCGCTGTATCTGGTGGCACTCATCAACCCGGACTCGATCGCCAGTTACCAGCTGCGTACCCTGGACGACCCGGTCAAGAGCGCCTACCTGCTCAGTTACCAGGGTGAGGTACTGTCCGCCACCGGTCCCGGCACCGCTGCGCCGGGGGCGAGGCTGGCCACGCACCCGGTCTACCGCGACTACCTGCCGGCCATCGAGCATGCCCGCTACGTCGGCAGGGGCAGCGCAAGCGAGCGCCAGCTCGTGGCCTTCCGTCTCTCGCGCACCCGTCCCCTGCTGGTCGTGGTGGAGCATCCGCATCAGGCCATCGTCTCCGGATGGCTCCAGGAAATACGCTGGTTCTTTTTGGGAACGGTCGTTGTCGTCTCTTTCCTGGGCGCCATGACGGTCCTGGCCAGACGCAGCCTGCGCAGCCGCGAAAAGGCGCTCGATGCGCTGGACATGGCCCGCCTGGAGGTCGTGCGCCGCGAGCAGGAGCTGCTCGTGCTGGTGCGCAGCCTGCAGGAGCTGGTGTTTCGCACCGATCCGGGCGGGGTGCTGAGTTATGCCAACGACCGCTGGGTGGCCCTGCGCGGCGGCACCATGGCCGAGTTGCTGGCGCAGCCGCTGGCGGAGCTGGTGGAGCCAGGTGACCGCGCAGCCATTGCCTCGCTGTTCGAGCGCGACCCCCGCCTGGGGGTGCGCACCGCCACCGCCCAGCTGCAGGCCCAGTCGGGCAAGCTGTACCGTTTCGATTTTGCGGTGGTGCCGCTGATGAACGCCGACACCATCGTCGGCTTTGCCGGCAGCGCAGTCGACGGGACCGAGCAACATGCTGCCGAGCAGGCGCTGCAGAGCCAGCTCGGCTTCGTGGCACAGTTGCTCGAGAGCAGCCCGCTGCCGATCGCCACCTTTGACAAGACCGGCCGCTACCTGACGGTCAACCGCGCCTGGGAGGATTTCATGGGCCGCTCGCGGGATCTGGTGGTCGGGCTGCGGGGTGCCTCCTTCATGTCGGGCGAGGATGCCACCATGCATGCCGAACGTGATGCGGAGCTCTGGCGCAATGGCGGCAAGCTGAGTTACGAAGCCCGGGTACGGCACCGCGACGGGTCCCGCCGTGACGTGGTGGTCACCAAGGTCGTGGTGAGCGGCGGCGATGGCGGCGAAGCGCGTCTGCTCAGCACCATGATGGATGTCAGCGAGTTCCGCGAGGCCGAACGCGCCACCCGCCTGGCCCGCGACGCCGCCGAGGAGGCCTCGCGCGCAAAATCGGAGTTCATCGCCAACATCAGCCATGAGCTGCGCACGCCGCTGCAGTCGATCCTCGGGTTCTCCGAGCTCGGCGTCATGCGCGGCGCGCAACACCCCAAGCTGCATGCCATGTTCACCGACATCCATGGCTCGGGAACGCGCATGCTGGCGCTGGTCAACGACCTGCTCGACGTGTCCAAGATCGAGAGCTCCGTGGGCGCGGTCACGCTCGAGCGCGCGGACCTGCGCGGCCTGGTGTTGTCGGTGGTGCGCGAACTGGCCCCGCTGCTGGCCGCACGCCAGCTGCAGCTGGTGCCCGAACTGGGCCCGCGCGCGCTGATCGCCAAGGTCGACCCGGTGCGTTTCGCCCAGGTCATCCGCAACGTGCTGGCCAATGCGATCAAGTTTTCGCCGGTGGGCGCCTCGATCGAGGTGAAGGCACGCCTCACGGAAGAAGAACGCATCCACATCACGGTGCGCGACCACGGCGCGGGCGTTCCGCCCGACGAACTTGAAAAGATCTTCGAAGCCTTCGTGCAGTCCAGCACCAGCAAGGACGGCTCGGGCGGCACCGGTCTGGGCCTGGCCATCTGCCGCAAGATCCTGGCCGCACACGATGGCCACATCACCGCAGCCAACATGCAGGACGGCGGCGCGGTATTCCTGATCGACATTCCGGCGCGCCACTACCTCGACTGAGACACCACCTGCTGAGGCGTGCGGCGAGGCTGTGCGGCCAGGGCCTGCGGGCTTGCGGGCTCCAGCCGGTCGCGGCGGGCCAGAGCCAGGAACAGGCGGAGCCACAGCGCCGCCGCCAGCGTGCCCGCCACCTCACCACAGGCGCTGCAACTGGCCCGCCACCAGTCGAAAACCGCGCTGCGCCATCACCTGCGCCTCCGCGGCATCGTGGGTCACCAGCACGGTGGTCATGCCCGCAGCCGCAATGCGCTGCGCGAACTCGTCGCGCAGGCTGGCACGCAACTCTGCGTCGAGCGCAGAGAAGGGTTCATCAAGCAGCAGCAGGCTGGGCGCGGTGATCAGGGCGCGGGCCAGCGCCACCCGCTGCTGCTCGCCACCCGACAGCGTCCACACCTGCTGGCGGGCATGGGCCTGCAGGCCGAACACTTCCAGCATCTCGCGGGCCCGCGCCCGCGCCGGGCTGCGCCGCTGGCCCTGCTCGACCAGGCCGAACGCCACGTTGTCCTGCACATCCAGATGCGGAAACAGCGCAAAGTCCTGGAACATCAGCGCGAAACCGCGCCGCTCGGGTGGCACGCCGGTCAGGTCCCGGGCGTCGAAGAGGATGCGGCCGGCGTCTGGCGCCTCCAGGCCCGCGATCATTTTCAGCAAGGTGCTCTTGCCGCTGCCCGAGGGGCCCAGCACGGCGACTGTCTCACCCCGGGCGACCTGCAGGTCGAGCCCCGCAGCCAGCACCCAGTCGCCGCCCGCGGGCTCGCGAAAGGTCTTGTGCAGGGCCTGCAGTTCAAGCATCGCGCAAGCCCGCAACCGGTCGCGCACGCACGGGCCCGACGGCCCGGCGCCCCGCGCCGTCGATCAGCAGGAAGGCCAGCAGCGCCAGCAGCATCAGCAGCGCCGCGAGCACCAGGGCCTGGTCCCGGTTGGCCGCGCCCGGGCGCCCCAGCCGCTCGTAGATCAGCGTGGTCAGCGTGGCCCATTCCGGGCGCGACAGGAACAGGGTGACGGCGAACTCGCCCAGCGCGGTGGCCGCCACAAACGCCATGCCGCGGCGCAACGCAGGCCGCACCAGGGGCAGCGTCACACGCCAGAACACCCGCACCGGCGAGGCACCCAGCGTCCGCGCCACCTGGTGCAGGGCCGGCGGCAGGCTGTCCAGCGCCGCACCCAGGGAATTGGCGACAAAGGGATACGCCATCAGCGCATAGGCCGCCACCAGCAGCGGCAGGCTGGCGCTCCAGGCGGGGTACAGCAGCAGCAGGCCAAAGGCGACCGTGACCGGTGACACCACGAAGGGCAGGAAGGCGGCGGCACGCAGCCAGGTGGACTGGCGTGCCACCAAGGCATGGGCCACGCCCAGGAGTGTGGCCAGCACCAGCGCAGCCACTGTGAAGCGCAGGGTGTTCCAAAGGGCCTGCAGGGTTTCCGGCTCGCCCAGCACCGCCCAGGCGGGGGAACCCGCCACCAGCACCTGCGCGATGATCGCCAGGATGGGCGCCGCACACAGCAGCAGCAGGACCAGCACGGCCAGCAGCACCGCCGTCCACTGGCCCAGGCCGCGGGGCCGGGTGCGCCCGATGCGGTCAGCGCGCGCAGGGGTGCCCAGGCGGCGCTCGACCCATGCATACAACAGCGCCACCAGCCCCGTCAGCGTGAGCATGGCCAGCGCCAGCACACCGGCCGGCGCCAGACGGAGCTCGTGCGCGACCAGCGTGTAGATCTCGACCTCGATGGTGGCGTAGCGTTGCCCGCCCAGCACCAGCGCCAGGCCGAAGCCCGAGAACGCGTACAGGAACACCAGGCACAGGGCCGAGGCCAGCCACGGCAGGATGGCCGGCCACTCCACGCGCCAGAAGGCGCGCCATGCGGTCGCACCCAGCGTGCGCGCCGCTGCCACGCGGGCCGCGCTCACGCGCTCCAGGGCTTCCACCGTGGCGCGCACCACCAGGCACAGGTTGAAGAAGAGGTTGCCGTACAGGAGCAGCCAGGGGGTGTCCTGCCACTGCAGTCCCCACCAGGATCCGGCCAGGCCCCGCGGCCCCAGGACCGCCAGCACACCCAGCGCCGCCACCAGCGTGGGCACCACGAAGGGCAGCATCAGGAGGCGCAATACCAGTTCCCGGCCGGCGAACTCGCGGCGCGCCAGCACCCATGCAACGGGAAGACCCACCAGCAGGGCCAGCAGGCAGGTCGCCACCGCCTGCAACACCGTCCACGCCAGCCGCCAGCGCAGGTAGCCGTCGCCCAGCATGGCTGCCGCAGCCGCGGCATTGAAGCCGGACCAGGCCTCGACAGCCAGCCGCAGCACCGGCCCGACGACGACCAGCAGGAGAAACCCGAGCGGCACGAGCGCCAAAGCCCTGCCAGGCCAACGGGAGTGTCCGGCTGCCTGCATCGTAGGGTTGCGCAGGTGCGGCTACTTCAGCACCACGCCGGTCCAGCGGTTGACCCAGTCGGCGCCCCGCGCCGCAATCTGATCCGTGGTCGGGTTGTCGAAGGACGCCGGCTCGACCGCGTGCCGCATCACCTCGTGGCGGGCCGTGCGCGGCTCGGCCGCATACATCCACATACTGGTCTGCAAGGCTTCCTGCACTGGCGCCGAGCGCATGAACTCGATGAACCGGTTCGCCGCATCGCGCTGCTGCCCGCCCCGCACCAGCGCCACGCCCTCGACCTGGCGGAACACGCCCCCCTTGAGGCTGAGGCTGCCGGTGGGCGGCTCTGTGATCTTTTCCTTGCTGTAGAAGACTTCGGCTGCCGGGCTGCTGGCATAACTCACCACCAGCGGGCGGGTACCGCCATTGCGGGTGAACTCGGTGTAATAGGCCTCGCTCCAGCCCTTGGTCACCTTCACGCCATTGGCACGCATGCGGGCCCACCAGTCGAACGCGGCCTGTTCGCCGAGGCCGGCGATCGTCGACAGCAGGAAGGCATGGCCCGGGCTCGAGGTGGCCGGGTTCTGCACGGCCAGCAGGTTGCGGTAGGCCGGTTGCGTGAGGTCCTCCAGGCTGCGCGGCAGTGCCAGGCCACTCTTGGCAAACCAGGCGCGGTCGTAGTTGAGGGTGACAAAACCATAGTCGACGGGCACCACACCGGTCGCCAGCGGCGCCACGGATGCGCGTTGTGCCGCAGGGCCGCTGTAGGCGTCGAGCACCTCTGCGGCCTGCGCTTTCACAACCAGCGCGTTGTCGATCCCGAAGACCACGTCGGCGATGGGCTGGGCCCGGGTCAGGATGAGCTTGTTCAGCATCTCGCCGGCGTCACCCCCCTTGATGACACTGAGTTTCACGCCCGCGTCCGTCTCGAATTTCGCCAGCAAGGGCTTGGGCAGCGAGAACGAACCGTGCACCAGCACCCGCAGTTCCTGTGCCGGGGCATTCAGGGAGGCTGCAGCCAGGCCGGTACCGAGCAGAGTGGCTGCCAGAAATGAAAAAATCCGTCGTTGCATGTGTCCATCCTTTCAAAAGTGCCCACAAAGGGACACATGAAAAAACGGAGCATCGGCAGGGCGACGGATCCATCTCATCACGCTCCCTACGCTGGCATGACCCAGATCAGGTGAGTGGGGTATTTCTCAGTCGGGACCGATCTGACGATCAGGCCCGACACCCCCGGTGATGTACGGATTGTACGGCGGCGCAAAGGCCCTGCGCCCGGCAGGCCTTCCCTTCAGTCGATGACCAGGCGCTGCGAACCGCCGGTGAGTTTCTTGGGCAGCGTGAGCGTCAGCACACCGTTGTCGTACCTGGCGCTTGACTGGGCCTGGTCGATCTCCATGGGCAACTGGAAACTGCGCGACACGGCACCGTAGTAGCGCTCGCTGCGCAAAACCTTCTCGTCCCGGGCTTCCGAGTCGTGCTGCTTGACCTCGGCGCGCAAGGTCACGACATTGCCGTCCAGCGAGACGTGGATGTCTTCCTTGGCCACACCCGGCACCTCGGCCAGCACGGTGTAGGCCTTGTCGGTCTCCTTCACGTCGACCTTGATCTTCTCCGGCGCCGGCAAGGGGTCGCCGTGCAGGGGCTTGACGTAGAAGCCGGGGGCGATGTCTCGGAAAAAATCGTCGAACAGATGTCCGCGGTGGATCAGGGCACTCATGGTTTCACTCCTTGGCAGGTGGTTGCACGATGGCACATCCGCGTGCCATTGTGATCCGATCTGCAGGGGGAAACCAGGGTTTCAAGAGGCCTCGAAACAGGCCTTTGACAATTCTCAAAAAGTGGCCGTCCGTCCCCGTCGCATCACAGCCCTTCGCCAAGGTACTGCCCGTAGCGCTGCAGGTCCACATTGCCGCCGCTGACGATCACGCCCACACGCCGGCCGCGCAGATCGAGGCCGCCGTGCAGCGCACCGGCCAGCGCCAGACAGCCTGTCGGCTCGACGACCAGCTTCATGCGTTCGGCGAAGAAGCGCATGCACTCCACCAGTTGCGCGTCGCTGGCGGTCAGGATGTCCTGCACGTCGCGCCGGATGATGCCGAAGGTCAGCGGGCTCAGCGCCTGCGTCTGGGCGCCATCGGCAATGGTCTTGGGCGTGGGAATGCGGACGATGGCGCCACTGCGGAAGGACTGCTGCCCATCGTTGCCGGCCTCCGGCTCGACGCCGATCACCCGGCAGTCCGGCGACAGCGCGCGCGCCGCCAGTGCACAGCCGCTGAGCAGACCGCCGCCGCCCATGCACACGAACAGGTCGTCCAGCGCGCCAATCTCCTCGAACAGCTCCTTGGCGGCAGTGCCCTGGCCGGCCACCACATCCGGATGGTCGAACGGCGGTATCAGCGTCATGCCGCGCTGGGCGGCGATCTCGCGCCCGAGCTGTTCGCGGTCCTGGGTGAAGCGGTCGAACAGGATCACCTCCCCGCCATACCCGCGCG
>JBIKTP010000548.1:0-2994 GCA_044348035.1 Burkholderiaceae bacterium | reverse complement strand
AGGCGCGCGGGCGAACGTGGCGGGACACCCACAGCCCCAGCATCACGAGCCCTGCGGCGCAAAGCGTGAAACTGGTCGCCAGTGCACCGAGATCGAGTGTCAGACCGATCACCCAGACTCCCACCGACTGGGTCAGGAACAACACGCAGGCAAACAGGGTGACCGCCGCTCCCCGCGCCTGCGGCGCCATCTGGGTCGCCTGGGTCTGCAGGGTGTTGTGGAACATGTACAGCCCCACTCCGGCAAGAAAACACGCCAGCGCGCCCGCCACCGTTCCGCTGCCCCAGGCCAGGATCCAGAACGCCACGGCCAGAGTGCCGGCGCCGGCCAGCGCCAGACCCCGTTCGCCCAGCAACGCCAGCCAGCGCCTGGCCAGCTGTCCGTAGAGCAGACCGCCGAGCCCCCACAAGACCATCGCCAGCCCGGCGCCCGACGGCGTGTAGCCGAAGGCATCGACCAGCCGGCTGGGCATGAACGCCATGGCGCCGTAGGCCAGTGCGCCTTCGAGCGCCGTGACCGTCAATACCCAGCGCACACGCGGCAGGCGCAGCAGGCGGCGGGAATTTCGCAGATAGTCGGCCAGCGACCCCTCGGGGGGAGGCGGTGCGGCAGACCGGCGGACATGCCGCAGCAGCACCGTGGCCGCGATCAGGAAGATGCCGGCCAGCACCAGAAAGGCTGGCCGCCAGCCAAAGTGGTCTACCGCATACCCGCCGAACAGTTGTCCGGCCATCATGCCGGTCAGCGTGGCACCGGAAAACCGCGCCAGCGTTTCCTGGCGTCGCTCATACGCCACCTGGTCACCGATCCAGGCGATCGCCAGCGGCACGATGCCTGCGGCGGATGCGCCCATGAGGGCCCGGCACAGGATCAGCCCTTGCAGGGAGCCTGCGAACGCCGTCAGCAGGCTGAACAGGGCGCAGGCAAAGGTGGCTCCCACCACCACGCGCAGCTTGCCGATGCGGTCGCCCATGGGCCCGTAGAAGAACTGGGAGACGCCGTAGGCTACGGCAAACGCCGACACCACTGCCGACGCATCCCCCGTGCTGACCCTGAACTCCTCGCCCAGCGCGATCAGCATCGGGTCGCAGATGCGCATCGACGCGGTGCTGCCAAACGCCGCCAGCGCGATGGGCCACAAGCTCATGCGGGCTGCGGCAGCTCGAAGTCTGCGCCCAGCGGCGCACCGGGGTAATGAAAACCCACCGGTCCGTCCGGCAGGGCATGGATGTACTGGTGCACCAGCGGGTCGGTGCTGTGCCGGATTTCGTCCACAGTGCCCTGCTGCACCACGCGCCCGCGGTCCAGGACGATGACATGGTCGGCAATGGCCAGCGACTCGGTGATCTCGTGCGACACGAAGATGCAGGTCAGGCCCATCGAGTCGGTCAGCTGGCGGATCAGGCGGGCCGTCGTGTGCAGCGAAATCGGGTCCAGCCCGGAAAAGGGCTCATCCATCATCACCAGATCGGGGTCGAGCGCGATGGCACGGGCCAGCGCGATGCGCCGCGCCATGCCGCCGGACACCTCGCTGGGCATGAGGTCCCGCGCCCCGCGCAAGCCGACCGCATGCAGCTTCATCAGGACGATCGGGCGGATCAGCGACTCCGGCAGGCCGGAATGCTCGCGCAGCGGAAACGCGACGTTGTCGAACACATCGAGATCGGCGAACAGGGCGCCGAACTGGAACATCACCCCCATGCGACGGCGCACGGCATACAGGGCGGTGCGGTCCATGGGCGTGATGTCCTGGCCGTCAAACAGCACCTGTCCCGAACGGGCACGGTATTCGCCGCCGATCATGCGCAAGGTGGTGGTCTTGCCGCCGCCCATCGGCCCCATGAGGGCCGTGACCTTGCCGCGTGGCACCGACAGGGTCAGCGCGTCGAGCGTCAGTGCATCACCGTAGCCGAAGCTCAGGTTGCGGATCTCGACAAGGGGTGTCAGGGGTGTGGCGCTCATGAAAAACCCATGCGGGCACACCCCGCTGGCGCCATCATAGGCGATGGGACGTGCCGCGCGCGGCCCTGCTGCCGTGCGGCATCAGAAGACCCCCAGCGACAGCCCGTTGGCCAGCGCCTCGCCGAGTTCCTCGCAGGCTTGAAGGTCAGCGGCGCCAACCACCTTGGGCGCGAGGATGGCCTCGGGCGTCTGGGCATGGGTGCAGACGATGCGCGACGGGGCGACCCGGCGCAGGCGCCAGCCGGTGGCAATCCGCTCGACCTGCCGCACGGCATGGGCGCCATCGCTGCCCGCACACACGATCAGTGCGTACGGTCGGCCCTGGATGCGGTCCAGCACCGGGTAGTAGCAGCGGTCGAAGAAGTCCTTCATGGGGCCTGCCACGGCCGCCAGCGTCTCGGGCGTGGCAAACAGATAGGCCTGCGCGGCCAGCAGGTCCTCTGGGCCGGCATCCCGGGCCTGCAACAGACGCGGCTGCGCCCCGCTGCAGCGCCCTGCGCCGCGCAGCGCGGCCTGCGCCACCTGGGCTGTTGCGCCGGTGGTGGAGTGGTACACAATCAGCAGTGTGGGGAGCCTGGAGTCGTTCACGGAGCAAGGCCTGCAAGGGCTTTGCCAGCATACCACCGCACCCGCCTGCCTCCTGCCTCCTGCCTCCTGCCTGCCTGCCTGCCACCCGCCTGCCACCTGCCTGCCCGCCCCCATGGAATCCGACCCCGCCCTGCGCGACCTCATCACCACCCACCTGCGCCGGTTTGCGCTGCAGCCCGCCGCATCCACCGGGCACCGGCGCGCGGCGGTGGCGCTTGCAGTGGTGCAGGAGGGCACCGGCGCGAACCTGCCGGGCCTGCCGGCGCCCACCGGTTGGAGCCGGCAGGCGGCACTGTTGCTGACGCTGCGCCATGCATCGATGGCCAGCCACGCCGGGCAATGGGCATTGCCCGGCGGGCGCATCGACGACGGCGAAACCCCCGAGCAGGCGGCCCTGCGCGAGCTGGCGGAAGAAGTGGGCCTTCGGCTCGACAGCGCGGCTGT
>JBIKTP010000547.1:0-2995 GCA_044348035.1 Burkholderiaceae bacterium | reverse complement strand
GCCGCCAATGACAAATACCGCGCGCGGATCCATGTGATCACGTCGCTGTGCGACCGGATCGAAAGCATGTTGTGACCCTCAGGATGACTGCAGGGCGTTGAGTTCGGCGTTTGCCTGCCGCAGCCGCGCCGCGAGCAAGCTGGCCAGTGCCTCCATCAGGTTCAGGCCCAGCAGCTTGTGGTGCTCGACGAGGGCGTCGAAACGCTCGCGCGACAGCATGTAGAGCTCGCACTCGGTGAAGGCCACCGCATCCGCCGAACGTGGTTGGTGATCCAGGAAGGCCATCTCGCCAAAAAAGCTGCCCCGGCCAAAGCTGGCCAGGTGGCGGCCGTGCGCGCCATCGAGCGGCAGCACGATGCGCACGATGCCGCGGCGGATGAGATAGATCTCGTCGCCCCCCTCCCCGCGCGCGAACACCCGTTCACCCGCCGGGCAACTGCGGGTCTGCATGCCGGCCAGCAGATCGGCGAGCGTCTCGGGCTTGCGTCCGGCAAAAAGCTCCATGTCGCAAAGCTCCAGGGGAGCCTCCTGTGAGCAGGGAATCTGCGCCTGGGTGATCCACTGGTCCTCGATCCATTCGAGGGCGTCACCGAGTTCGCCAAACAGCTGGGCGCCATTGCCGCCCTGTGCCAGGCCGACCTCCCGGAAGTAGCGCTGGATGTCGCGCCCGCTGGGCACGCGCTCGGGCACGCCGCTGAACATCAGACGCCCACCGCGCTCGGCCAGCTGGTCCTCCACCTGGCGCAGCATGTGCACGGCCGTCACGTCCACCGACTGGATGCGCCGCATGTCGAGAACCACATACTGCCGCAATGCCAGCTCGGGCTCCAGTGCGCGGTACAACTGGTCGGTGGTGCCGAAGAACAGGCTGCCCTGCAACTCCAGCACCACGCTGAGCGCGCCCTGTTGCTCCAGGAGCTTTCGCTCGGCGGTGGTACGCACACGCTTGGAGAACCGCTGGGACCCCAGGTTGCGACGCACCACCACCGAACCCGAGACCTGCTCACGCAGAAACAGACCGATCGCCAGCACGATTCCAGCGCCGGACGCGGCAATCAGGCCGACCGTCAGAGCCACCAGCACCACGGTTACGATCACCGCGAAGTCGAGCATGGTCTGGCGCGAAGCCAGGAAATGCAGGCTCTCGCGGTCGAGCATGCGAATGCCGACCATCAGGAGCAGCCCGGCAAGGGCGCCCAGGGGGACCCAGGCCAGCACGGGGCCCAGCACCAGGAAGGCCAGCAAGGACAACACCCCCACCCACACGCCAGACCAGCGGGTACGCCCGCCACTGGACAGGTTGACCAGCGTGGCGCCCATCGTCCCGGCGCCCGCCATGCCGCCTGCAAGCGCGCAGGCCAGGTTGCCCAGGCCCTGCCCCACCAGGGTGCGGTTGGAGTCGTGCCGGGTGCGCGTCATCGCATCCAGCACCACGCAGGTCTTCAATGTGTCGATCGACAACAACACGGCCAGGGTCAAGGCCGGCACGAGCAGGCCCGCCAGGTCCCGCATGCCGAGCCGCCCCACGGCCTCCCAGCGCTGGGCCAGTGCCTCACCCATACCCCCGGCACCGGCGAGCAGACTGCCCACGACCAGGGGGTTGTCCTCAAGCTGCCAGGAGGCAAAACCGGCAACGGCCAACACCAGATAGGCCAGAGCACCTGCCGCCAGGGCGAGGATGGCGGCAGGCAGGGCCCGCGTGATGCGCGGCGCCAGCGCCATCACGGCCATGGTCGTGAGCCCGATCACGATCGCGCGCCAGTCCCACAGTGCTGGCGACACCAGTGCGGCCTGCCAGGCCGTGGACCCAGAGGCCCCGAGCAACTTGCTGATCTGGCTCAGGATGATGGTGAGTCCGACACCGCTGAGGTACCCGCTTACCACCGGGTAGGGCATGTACTTGATGAGTTGCCCCAGGCGGGCGAGACCGAAGCCGGCCTGCATCGCTGCGGCCAGCATGGCGGTCACCAGCAGCAGCAGCACGGTGTCGGCAGGCGCGGTGCCGCGGGAAACCAGTTCGATGGCCAGCGCGGACAGGACTGCCACTGCGGGCGCGCACGGGGCCGTGACAAGGCGCGGTGCGCCACCCCAGGCAGACGCAACCAGCGCCAGCACTGCAGCCCCCACCATGCCGGCGACCGCTCCCTGGGCTGCGTAGGCTTCGCCCAGGAACGCATAGGTGGCAACACCAAACGCAATCGCTGATGGCAGTGCGACCAGCATTGCGGCCAGTCCGCCCCAGAGGTCGTCCGTGATCGATTCCGGCTTGTTGACCATCTCGACAGAATACACCTCTCGCCGCGCCACCCGCAATGCACAAGGCCCGCCGGTCTAGCGACGGGCGGGCCTTGCAGCAGGATACCGGAGGATCAGGCGCGTGTCGGCTTGCCGAGCTTCACTGGCCGCTTGAACGGATCATGGGGGGCAGCAGCAGCCTGCGGGCGGCGGGCCGGCCCGAAATCGGGGCGGTCGGCGCCCGGCTTGCGGGGCACGAAATCCGGACGCGGCGCAAAACCATCCTGGCGCGGCTCGCGACGGCCGGCGAATCGGTCGTTGAAGCCGCCTTCCCGCTTGTAGCTGAATCCCTCGCGTGGTGCTGCAGGCGCGCCATCACGCGCGCGGGCCGGACCAAACTTGCGATCGCGCGAAGGCGCCTCGAAGCCCCCCCGGTTGCTGCGGCCGCCGAAATTGCCACCCGGGCGGCTATCGGGGAATCGCTGCTGAGGCTCCAGGCCCGGAATCACTTCTGACTTGAACTGCTGGCGTGTATACGATTCAATGTCGAAGATCTTGCGCCGGTCGCGGAACTCTGCGAGCGTCACGGCCAGACCGTCGCGCCCGGCCCGTCCGGTGCGGCCTATCCGGTGGGTATAGTCCTCGGCTTTCATCGGCAGGCCGAAATTGAACACGTGGGTGATCGTCGGGACATCGATTCCACGCGCGGCCACGTCGGTCGCCACCAGGATCTGCACATGCCCCTCGCGCAGCGCCATCA
>JBIKTP010000546.1:0-3000 GCA_044348035.1 Burkholderiaceae bacterium | reverse complement strand
CGCGGGCCGCCAGGCGCTGGCTGAAGCCGGCGTCGAATCCCATCCAGGAGCGCGCCCGCACGTGCGGGGGCGCCGGCCCCAGCGCCTCGGCCAGAAAGGCCTTGATGTCGGCCCGCAGCGCCATGGCGGCCGGGGGCAGTGCGGCCAGTCGCAACTGGCTCAACAGAGTACTCACAAGGTCTCCTTCATCATCGATCAGACATCCGGCAGAATCGCGCCGGGCCGGCGGGCCGACACCCGCCAACGCGCCAGAGCATATAAGCTTCGACACCTCCACACACAACCGAGCAGGATAACCCGATGCCAGATTTCTTGAAGTACGAACAGGCCGGACACGTGGTCACACTCACGATGAACGAACCTGAAAAGCGCAATCCGCTCACTGGAAACACGGCGGTTCCAGAGTTCCTGGCGGCGATCGAGCGCATCCACAATGACCCCAGCGTGCGGGTGGTGATCCTGACCGGCGCGGGTAGCGCGTTTTCGTCCGGCGGCGATGTGCGCAACATGCTGCGCCAGGCCAACGGCGAGGTCACCGGCATGCAGATCCGCCACGAATACCGCACCGGCATCCAGCGCATCCCGCTGGCCCTGTTCAATCTGGAGGTGCCGGTGATCGCAGCGGTCAATGGCGCTGCGGTAGGCGCGGGGCTGGACCTGGCCTGCATGTGCGATGTGCGCATCGCCTCCGAGAAGGCCAAGTTTGCCGAAAGCTTCGTCAAGCTGGGCATCATCCCGGGGGATGGCGGCGCCTGGCTGCTGACCCGCCTTATCGGCCTGTCACGCGCCGCCGAGATGGCGTTCACCGGCGACACCATCGATGCGCGCCAGGCCGAGCAGTGGGGCCTGGTCTCGCGGGTGGTGCCGCCCGAGGAGCTGATGCCGGCTGCCAACGAACTCGCGGCCCGCATGGCGGCCAACCCGGGCCATGCGGTCCGGCTGGCCAAAAGGTTGTTGCGCGAGTCGCTGCACACCCGGCTGGACACGCTGCTGGAGATGGCTGCAGCCTACCAGGCGCTCTCGCACCAGACTGCCGACCACCGCGAAGCGGTGAACGCCTTTCTGGAAAAGCGCCCGCCGGTGTTCAAGGACTGACGCAGCAGCCCCGGCCCGAGGCGGCCGGCCGCTCAGCTCACTCGACCCAGCGCGTGAAGGATTCTGCGGGCACGCGCGGCGTGGTGTAGGTGTTGACCAGCGCGGACTCGTCGGCGTACCCCAGCGACATGCCGCAGACCAGCATCTCGTCCGGACCGGCGCCGACCAGGGGCTTGATGATGCTGGCAAATCCGTTCCAGGCGCCCTGTGCACAGGTATGCAGGCCGCGCGCGCGGGCTGCCAACATGATGTTTCCCAGGAACATGCCGTAGTCGACCAGACTGCCGCGCCCCATGTGGCGGTCGACCGTGAACATCAGCCCCACCGGCGCACCGAAGAAGCGGTAGTTGGCCTGGTGCTGGGCATGCATCTTGTCCTTCTCGCCGCGCGCGATGCCCAGCAAGGCGTACAGGCCCCAGCCGTTCTCGCGCCGCCGGTCGATGTAGGGGCTGATCCATTGGGTGGGGTAATAGTCGTAGTCGTCGGGGTACTGCGCTGCGACCGATGGGTCGGCGTAGATGGCATCGTGGGCTGCGCAGGCCTTGGCCACGAGCGTGTCGCGCGCCGCGCCCTGCAGCACATACACCTGCCAGGGCTGGGTGTTGGTGCCGGAAGGCGCCCGGCTGGCGACCGAGAGGATGTCCATCACGGTCTGGCGGGGGACTTCCTGCGCGGTGAAGGCTCGGCAGGACATGCGGGAGGTGATCGCCGCGTCGACAATTTCGGAGTGGTTCATGGGGCGCATTTTCACCTGAAGCACCACGGTCGCCCGGATGAAGCAGAATGAACGCACAACTGCCATGAAAACATCCAATTCTCCACCGGCACCCGGGCCACTGGTGCTGCTCGACCGCGATGCCAGCATCCTGGCTTTCAACGAGCGCGTGCTCGAATGGGCCCACCGGTCCGACGTTCCGGCGCTGGAGCGGCTGCGCTACCTGTGCATCGTGTCGTCCAACCTGGACGAGTTCTTCGAGATCCGCGCTGCTCCCCACCTGCAGGCCAACCGCAGCAGCAGCCACACCGGCGCCTATTCGGTCGACAGCTTCCAGCGCATTGCAGGCGCAGCCCATGCGCTGGTCGATCGGCAGTACACGATCTTCAATGACGAGGTGCTGCCGGCCCTGTCCCAGCACGGCATCCGTATCGTTCCGCATGGAGAGCGCAACCGTGCGCAGCTGCAATGGGTCAGCGAGTACTTCCACCGCGCCGTGCAGCCCCTGCTGGTGCCGGTCAGCCTCGACCCCTCGCACCCGTTCCCGCTGGTGGCCAACAAGTCGCTGAATTTCGTGGTCCGGCTCAACGGGGTGGATGCCTTCGGCCGCGAGAACGAAATCGCCATCGTCAAGGTGCCGCGATCGCTGCAACGCATGATCCAGCTGCCGGCCAGGGTCAGCGGCACGGAGCAGCTGTGGGTCTCCCTGTCCAGCGTGATCCGCGCCCACCTGCATGAGTTGTTCACCAGCCGCGAGGTGACGCAGTTCTCGCAGTTCCGCGTCACCCGGCACTCGGACCTCGCGATCGACGAGGAAGAAGTCAAGAACCTGCGCACCGCGCTGCGCCTGGGCCTGCAGCAGCGCCACTTCCGCGAGGCGGTGCGGCTGGAAGTCTCGTCGGGCTGCTCCGCCCACCTGTCGGATTTTCTGCTGGCCGAATTCAAGCTGCCGCCCGAGGCGCTCTACCGGGTCCATGGCCCGGTGAACATGGTGCGCCTGAGCGAGATGATCACGCATGCGCGCTCGGCCGAGCTGCTGTTCCCCGTCTACCAGCCGGCCTGGCCGGTGGCCTTCAAGGGCGCGGAGCAGTCCGTGTTCGATCGCATACGCCAGGGCGATGCGCTGGTGCACCAGCCCTTCGAGAGTTTCGATGCGGTGCTGGCCTTCCTGCGCGAGGCGGTCGAGGACC
>JBIKTP010000545.1:0-3004 GCA_044348035.1 Burkholderiaceae bacterium | reverse complement strand
GCTGTCGATGGCGCGGCGCACGGCATCGCGCACCTGTTCCTTGTAGCGGCGCAGGAACCGCTCGCGGTTGCCGATCGACTTGTTCTTGCCCGACAGGCGACGGTCGATGATCTGCAGCGCCATACAGCTCCCGGCGGGTCAGGAGCTCTTGCGTACGCGCAGGTACCACTCGCACAGCAGGCGCACCTGCCGCGCGGTGTAGCCCTTGGCGACCATGCGCGTGACGAAGTCCTCGTGTTTCTTGGCCTCGTCGGCGCTGGCCTTGGCATTGAAGCTGATCACCGGCAACAGCTCCTCGGTGTTGGAGAACATCTTCTTCTCGATCACCAGGCGCAGCTTCTCGTAACTGGTCCAGTTGGGATTGCGGCCCTGGTTGCTGGCGCGCGCGCGCAGCACGAAGTTGACGATCTCGTTGCGGAAATCCTTCGGGTTGGCGATGCCGGCAGGCTTCTCGATCTTCTCCAGTTCGGCGTTGAGTGCGACGCGGTCGAACACCTCACCGGTGTCGGTGTCCCGGTATTCGTTGTCCTGGATCCAGTAGTCGGCGTAGGTGACGTAGCGGTCGAAGATGTTCTGGCCGTATTCGCTGTAGCTCTCCAGGTAGGCGGTCTGGATCTCCTTGCCGATGAACTCGGCATACCGCGGCGCCAGGTGCTCCTTGATGAAGCCGATGTAGCGGGTCTCCAGTTCGGCCGGGAACTGCTCGCGGCCGATCTGCTGCTCGAGCACGTACATCAGGTGCACCGGGTTGGCAGCCACTTCGGCGCTGTCGAAGTTGAACACCTTGGACAGGATCTTGAACGCAAACCGCGTGGACACGCCGCTCATGCCTTCATCCACGCCGGCGTAGTCGCGGTACTCCTGGAAGCTCTTGGCGCGCGGGTCGGTGTCCTTCAGGCTTTCGCCGTCGTAGACCTGCATCTTGCTGAACAGGCTGGAGTTCTCGGGCTCCTTCAGGCGCGTCAGCACCGAGAACTGCGCCATCATCTTGAGCGTCCCAGGCGCGCAGCGGGCGGACCCGAGCGAGGAATCCCGGATGAGCTTCTCGTAGATACGCGTCTCTTCGCTCACCCGCAGGCTGTAGGGCACCTTCACGATATAGATGCGGTCGAGGAAGGCCTCGTTGTTCTTGTTGTTGCGAAAGGCCTTCCACTCGCTCTCGTTGCTGTGCGCCAGCACCACACCGTCGAAGGGTATGGCTCCGAAGCCCTCGGTGCCCTTGTAGTTGCCCTCCTGGGTGGCGGTCAGCAAGGGGTGGAGCACCTTGATCGGTGCCTTGAACATTTCCACGAACTCCAGCAGGCCCTGGTTGGCCAGGCACAGGCCGCCCGAATAACTGTAGGCGTCGGTGTCGTCCTGCGCGAAGCTCTCGAGCTTGCGGATGTCGACCTTGCCGACCAGCGAGCTGATGTCCTGGTTGTTCTCGTCGCCGGGCTCGGTCTTGGCGACCCCGATCTGCTTGAGGATGCTGGGATACCGCCTGACCACCCGGAACCGGCGGATGTCGCCGCCGAATTCGTCCAGCCGCTTGACCGCCCAGGGCGACAGGATGCGCTGCAGGTAGCGTGGCGAGATGCCGAAGTTCTCCTGCAGGATGGGGCCGTCCTCCTGGGGGTCGAACAGGCCCAGCGGGGTTTCGTTCACCGGCGAGCCCTTGAGCGCATAGAACGGCACCTGCTGCATCAGTTGCTTGAGGCGCTCTGCGATCGAGCTCTTGCCGCCACCCACCGGCCCGAGCAGGTAGAGGATCTGCTTGCGTTCCTCCAGGCCCTGTGCGGCATGGCGGAAATAACTCACCACCTGCTCGATGGCGTCTTCCATGCCGTAGAACTCGGCGAATGCGGGATACCGCTTGATCACCTTGTTGGAAAAAAGGCGGGACAGGCGCGGGTCGTTGCGGGTGTCGACCAGCTCCGGTTCGCCGATGGCCTTGAGCATGCGTTCGGCGGCTGTGGCATGGGCCAGCGGGTTGCGTTTGCATTCGGCGAGGTACTCGTCGATGGAGAGTTCTTCCTCGCGTGTCCGGGCATACCGGGCGACGAAATTTCCAATAGCGTCCATGGAACCCCCTGTTTTGTCCAAAACAGAAAACCTGACCGACTACGGTACACGCTTTGCCGCTTGCATGCATAACGCCCACCGGGTATCCGCCGTTGACCGTGCGGACAAGACCCGTGGCGAAGCGCCTGCGGCACGGCTGGGACCGTGCCCGAACCGATCAGTTGCAACAGGGGAATTGCAGGATGCGTGCCATGATGCAGCGCTCAGCCGCCGCCGCGCTGCATGTACAGGTCGAAGCGCTTCATGAACACATACCGCTGCATGTCGTCGAGCCCGCTGAAGCGAAAGCTCACCAGCAGGCGCGGGATGCGGGCCAGGCCGATGGCACGCGGCTCCAGCACGCGCCAGGACAGGACGAGCTGCCCTTCGCCGATGCGTGCGGTGAGCGCCTGCGCGATCTGCTGACAGGGATGCTCACCGATGGCGCGGGGCAGCCAGCCCAGCCACTCCTTCTCGGTGCAGCCCATCTCGCGGTCAAAGCTCTCGACGTAGAAGGCTTGCATGCGGGATCAGGACAGGGTCTCAGCCGCCGGCGATCGGCGGCCAGATGGCCAGCACGTCACCCTCCTGCAGGGTCTGGCTGGCACGCAGCTCGGGGGGAATGTACTTGCCATTGACCAGCACCAGGTGAACCATCTTCTCGGGCAGCGCCAGAGGCTTGATGATGTCCAGGATGGCAGCATCCGGGGCGATGTCCATCGCCATCATGTTGGTGTACTTGAGCTCGGTGGGCAGGTAGTCGGTCAGCGAGGCAAACAGCTTGAGCGTGATCTTCATGGTGTTGCCGCGGGTTCAGCGGCGCCGCTCGTCCTGTGCGCCGCTCCAGTGGCCCTGCCCCTGGGCGCTGGCCAGGTAGGCGTCGACCAGACGCGTGGGATCGGCCTTCAGGACATCCTTCCACAGCCCCAGGTGGATCTGCCCCTCGACCAGACCGCGCATCACG
>JBIKTP010000544.1:0-3007 GCA_044348035.1 Burkholderiaceae bacterium | reverse complement strand
CCGCTGAACGCATTGATCGGCATGGGCAGCCTGCTCGAGCAGCTGCCGATGGATGGGCCCCAGCGCCATTATCTGGATACGATCCGCCAATCTTCGGACCAGTTGCTCACGATCGTCAACGATGTGCTTGACATGAGCCACCTTGAGTCGGGTCGCATCCAGGCGCGATACGACGATTTCGAGCTCGAAAGCCTGCTCGAGCAAGCACTGCGGATCGCGCGTGGCCTCCCAGGTGCAGCGACACTGCGCGTCGTTGCCGAGGTGGGTTCCGATGTGCCGCGCCACCTGCGTGGTGATGCCCCTCGCTTGACCCAGGTGCTGATCAACCTTGTGAGCAACGCGGTAAAGTTCACCGAGCGTGGTTCGGTGACCTTGCGGGTGGCCACCATCGCCTCCGGCGAGGATGCGCGGATCTGGCTGTCGTTTTCGGTGACCGACACCGGACGCGGAATCTCGCCCGCTGATCAGCAGCGCATTTTCGAACCGTTCGAGCAAGGCCAGTCGGGCCGAAACGGGCTGCAAAAAGGCAGCGGCCTGGGGCTGTCCATCAGCCGCGGCATTGCCCAGTTGCTCGGCGGATCCCTCGAGGTACAAAGCACTGAGGGCAACGGTTCGACTTTCACTTTGAGGCTGCCGCTGGGGCTTGCGGCTGAGCCGGCCCCGGTGCCGGTACCGCGCGCCGGACCTCGGCAGGTCCGCCTGCGCGTGCTGGTTGCCGAGGACACACCCACGAGCCAGATGGTCATCCGCCTGATGCTGGAGCGTCTCGGCCACTCGGTGCGAGTCGTGAACGACGGTGCGCAGGCCGTGAGCGCCTTTTTCGAGGAGCCCTTCGATCTGGTGCTGATGGACGTGCAGATGCCGCACATGGATGGTTATGCGGCGACGCAGGCCATCGTTGCGCGTGCCGGCAGCGCCCGGCCGCTACCGCCGATCATCGGGCTGAGCGCCTTGTCCCAGGAAGCCGACCGGGCGCGCGCCCGCTCGCACGGGATGAGCCACTACCTTGTCAAGCCGATCAAGCTCGATGACCTGAGCCGGCTTCTGGCACAGATCGCCCAGGAGGCCGAAGCACCCGCGCCGTCCACTGCAGAGATCGATCGCCAGATGCTCGAAGAGCTTTGCGAGAACCTTTCGGCAGAGGGCTTCAGGCGGGCCATGGCGCATTTCGAAGCTGACGCGCGCAGCACACTCACACAGCTGCGAAAGGCTGCAGAAGATGCCCGCGAGGAGGACGTTCGCAAGGCGGCACACCGCTTGAAGGGCCTGTTCTCGCAGTTCGGCGCCGAGACGTCCGCCGCGGTTTTCGCGCATGTCGAGACACTGCCCGCACACGAGCGCTCGGCCTTCGTAAAGCGCCGGGTCAACGACTCGGACGAAGCCATCGATGCCGTGCGGGCGGTGGCAGCCGAACTGCTGGGCGGGCTGCCGACCTGATGCCCGGCGCACTGCAGCGCCGCCCGCGCGTCAAGGCGCGCGCGAGGCAACCCAGCGGCGCAGATCTTGTGCCGGCATGGGGCGACCGATATGGTAACCCTGCGCCGCATCGCACCCGATTCGCGCCAGCCACTGCAGTGAATCGGCCGTCTCGACGCCCTCGGCGACCACTTTCATGCCCAGACTGTGCCCCAGGCTGTTGGCGCTCTCCGCGATGGCGCGCAACGAGGGGTCATGATCGGCGCCACGCACGAACATCATGTCGATCTTCAACTCATCGAATGCAGTGCCGTGCAGCCGCTCCAGGCCCGCATGGCCGGTGCCGAAGTCGTCGATGGACAGATGGAAACCGCGCATGCGCAAACGGGTCTGGATGTCCAGGAACATGGACGCATCTTCCTGGATCGACGTCTCGGTGACCTCGATGGTCAGGCGCGATGGCTCGAGCCCCGACCCCGCGAGCAGCGCCTGCACACGCTCGGGAACATCGATCCTGCTCATGGCGATGGGCGGAAAATTCACCGCGGCGGTGCCGTGCGGGTCGAGCTGGGCCGCCAGCAGGGGCCAGTCCGAGACCACCTTGCGCAGCACCTCATAAGTGAACGGCAGTGCCAGTTCGGAACTCTCCACGACGTGCACGAACGCGTCCGGAAACAACAGGCCGTGCTGCGGGTGCTGCCATCGGACCAGCGCCTCCACCCCGATGAGGCGGCCGTCGGCAACGGCAATCTGCGGCTGGTAGTGAAGCACGAACTCGTCCTGATCGATACCGCGCTGAATGTCCTCCAGTGTCACCGCTATGGCCGACCGCGGCGGCGCGGCTGTCACGGTCAAGGTCGGCGCCTCAAGGAGGGCGCTCAGCATGACGCTCAGTTCGGCCGGGCGGAACGGCTTTTGCAGCAGGCCCGCCACGCTCAGCTTGTGCATGGACGCGATCTTGCGCACGCTGTCGAGCGTGCGCCTGTCCAGGCCACTCATGAGAATGATGTTTTCGGCCCTCCCGGAGGCGGCCAGGGAGCGGATCACCTCCACGCCATCGAAGCCAGGCATGAGCAGGTCGAGCACCACCACCCTGCACTGGCGCTGCATGGAATCCCACAAGCCGAAGTCGTGGATCGTGTGGGCCTCGAAGCCGCAATCATCGGCGATGTCCGCGACCATCCGG
Organism: Burkholderiaceae bacterium; assembly: GCA_044348035.1. GTDB lineage: Bacteria > Pseudomonadota > Gammaproteobacteria > Burkholderiales > Burkholderiaceae_C > CAISIP01. The sequence goes on along the minus strand of JBIKTP010000544.1, from coordinate 405 downwards.
GCGATCGCCGGTTCGTCGTCAACGATCAGAGCGAACGGCCGCCCGACAACTGTCTTCGCCTCTTCCAAGCCGGCAATTTCTGGTTTCAACGCGTTCTCCCGTGGTGATTCGCGGGCCCGTGGTCGCCGCCCGCGACACGTCAAGCAGCTCTATTGTCTGTCTTGTACCGGAAGGATAGTAAGGCCGATGCGGCGTGAAAAAATTAAGAATCGTAAAGCGTGGGCCTCGCACTGAGAACCGGCAGCGCCGGCAAAGCTAAACCATTCTTAACACAGCCGGCCGCACGATGGCCCTAATGTATCAATTTTGTAGTTGCGGGATTGACCGCAAGAGACCACGATGATCCACACAGCGATATCGGGCGTGATCGGCTCCGGGGTAACGTCCCGCTGGGTGGGCGCTCGC
>JBIKTP010000543.1:0-3008 GCA_044348035.1 Burkholderiaceae bacterium | reverse complement strand
ACCTTTGCCGTCCATATCCCGTTCAACGGCGGCCCACCGGCCGTGTTGTCCACCGCCAGTGGCGACAGCCAGATCCTGGCCACGGTGCCCACGGTCGTCACACCGCATATTGCCGCGGGCCGCATGAAGGCCATCGCGGTCACCGGCACGCAGCGGTATGCGCTGGCGCCTGGCGTGGCCACCGTGTCCGAGAGCGGTGTCAAGGAACTTCAAGGCTTCGAGGCCATTGCCTGGAATGGCGTGCTGGTGGCAGCCGGGACACCCCGCCCCATCGTGGACCGCATCAATGCCGCCATGAATGCCGCCATGAACGACCCGCAGGTGCGCGAGCGACTGAAATCTGCCGGCCTCGATGCAGCCGGTGGCACACCGGAACAGTTCGCCCAACTGATGGCCGACGAGGCCCGCAAGTGGGAACCTGTCATCCGCCGCACCGGCGCCCGCCTCGACTGACAGACCCGTACCCGGAAAACACCATGAACACCCGCACCTTCCTTCTGCGCCTGGCCGGCATGCTCGGCCTGGCCACTGCCGCGATCACTGCCCTGCCGGCCGCCGCCCAGATGCCTGCGCGCCCGATCCGGCTGATCGTTCCGTATGCACCGGGGGGGCCGATCGACGTGACGGCTCGTGTACTGGCCGAACGCGTCAAGGACACCCTGGGCACCGTCATCATCGAGAACCGTCCCGGTGGCGGCGGCAATATCGGCGTCGACCTGGTGGCAAAGGCCCCTGCGGATGGCACCACGATCGGCATCGCGGCATTGGCCACCCATGCCATCAACCCGTGGCTGTACAGCAAGATGCCGTTCGACGCTTCCAGGGACTTTGCCCCCATCACGCAGATGGTGCGGGTACCCAATGTGCTCGTCATCAACGCCGAAACAGCTACCCGTTTGAATATCCGCAGCCTGGCGGATCTCGTCCGTTATGCCAAGGCCAACCCCGGCAGACTGAACTACGGCTCCGGCGGCAACGGCAGCGGTGGCCACCTGGCGGGCGAGATGTTCAAGGCGCAGGCGGGCATCTTTGCGGTCCACATCCCGTACAACGGCGGGAACCCGGCGCAGTTGGCGCTGCTTTCCGGACAGGTGGACTTCAACTTCGACAACCTCGCCACTGCCGCGGCCAATATCCGCGCCGGCAAGCTCAAGGCGCTGGCCGTCACCACCGCGCAGCGCAGCCCGGCCCTGCCGGACGTCGAGCCGGTGAGCGACACCTACAAGGGCTTCGCTGTCGACACCTGGTGGGGGCTGGTGGCGCCGGCTGGCACACCGCGCGAGCTGGTCGACAAACTCAACCAGGCATTCGTGGCAGCACTCAACAGCCCGGAAGCGCGCGCGCGTTTCGGCAGCCTGATGGCCGAGCCGGTACCCACCACGCCGGAGCAGTTTGCCAGTTTCATGGCCGGTGAGCTGGCGAAGTACGAAAAGCCGGTGAAGGCCTCCGGCGCCAAGGTCGATTGAGAATCGGCTGCGCGGTCGTTCAGGACATCACCGGGCGAACCTGGAAGGCCATCTCCATGCGATTGCGCTCGCCCTCGCGGACATAGCGGAATTCGTCCGCCAGCCGGTAGACCATCAGCAGGCCCAGCCCCCCCAGCGGACGCTGGTCCAGCGGGTTGCCCGTGCGTGCAAGTGCTTCGCCGATCTTCCCGGTCGGGTCAAAGGGCGCGAGCGAGTCCTCGTAGCAGAGGTACAGGGCCCCGCCGTGCGCGCTGAGGGACATCCAGACCTCGCTGCCGGCACGGTCGGCTGCATGGCCATGGACCACGCTGTTGGTCAGCAACTCCTCCACGGCGGTCTCAGTCCGCAATACGACATCCTCGGGTGCGATGCCCGCCATCTGCCGCACATGCTGGAGCATGGCAGGCAGGGATTCCATTCGGGCGGGGAAGCTGTATAGTGGTTTTGTCGCCATCCGGGCGAATTAGAACAGTCAAATGGAGGCAGATCAAATGCGCCGTGTTGCACATGTCATGTTGTCTTTGGCCCTGACGGCTGTCTTCACGGCGGCGCGGGCGGCGGACGAGGCGGGCATTGTCAAGACCAGCAAAGGCCAGGTGTCGGTCGAACGCGCCGGCCAGAAACTGGCAGCGCCTGTCGGGACGCGCATCTTCTCCAGCGACAGCGTATTGACGGGTGCAGACGGCGCGGTCGGCATCACGCTGCGGGACAACACCACCCTGTCGGCAGGGCCGAATTCCGTGGTGGATCTCGACAAGTTCACGTTCAACAGCACCACCCATGCGGGCGCGCTCAACGCGACGGTCAAGCGCGGCACGCTCTCGGTCACGTCGGGCAAGATCGCCAAGGCCTCGCCCAGCAGCGTGAGTTTTTCAGCGCCCGGCATGACGCTCGGCGTGCGCGGTACCACCTTCGTCATTGACGCGGGCCAATAGGAGCCGACCGCCATGGGACTGCTCGTCGTCGGCCTCGTGGGCCTGGCCGTTGCGATCATCCAGTCGCAACCTGTCAGCAGTGTGGTGCTGCTTCCGGATGCCGATGGCAAGACCGGTGCACTGGTCGTCAATGCCGACGGCAAGGAACAACTGCTGTCCAGCAGCTACGGCAGCGCCAGCGTCAACCGCAGGGGCGCGATCCACATGGCGACCAGCGACGCAGGTCTGGTCCAGCAACGGTATGGCGCCACGCTGGCTGCGCGGCCACCAGCGCCAGTCTCGTTCACAGTGTTCTTCGAGTTTGGTTCGGCGGTGGACCTCGCCCCTGTGTTCCAGCCCACACTGGAAAAGCTCAGGGCCGCAATGGGCTCTTACCCAGCCGCCGAAGTCACGGTGATCGGACATACCGATCGCGTCGGCAGCATCGAGTCGAACGACGCCTTGTCGCTGCAGCGGGCCCAGACGGTGCGCGACCTGATCCTGCAGTCCGGCATCCAGCCGATCACACTGGAGGTGGCGGGACGCGGTGAACGCGAGCCACTGGTTCCCACGGCCGACGACGTCCCTGAGGCGCAGAACCGCCGCGTCGAGATCAACCTGCGCTGAC
>JBIKTP010000692.1:0-3010 GCA_044348035.1 Burkholderiaceae bacterium | reverse complement strand
GAACTCTGCCTCGGCCTTCTTGAGGGCATCCTTGGGCATCTTGGCCGACTTGATCTTTTTTTCGATCTCGTCGATGTCGGCGCCGTCCTCACCTTCGCCAAGCTCCTTCTGAATCGCCTTCACCTGCTCGTTGAGGTAGAAGTCGCGCTGGTTCTTCTCCATCTGGCGCTTCACGCGGCCCCGGATCTTCTTGTCGACGTTGAGAATGTCGACTTCACGCTCGATCTGCTCGTACAGGTTTTCCAGCCGCTCCTTGACGCCCGACATGCTAAGGACGGTCTGCTTGTTGTCAAGCTTCAAGGGGAGATGCGCGGCAATGGTGTCGGCCAGTCGTCCCGCATCGTCGATGCTGGAGATGGAGGTCAGGATCTCGGGAGGGATCTTCTTGTTCAGCTTGACGTACTGGTCAAACTGCTGCATCACCGCCCTGCGCAGCGCTTCGATCTCGCTGGCCTTGCCCTGGCGGGTTGCCGGTGATTCCGCGACCACCTCGACCGGTGTCACATTGGCGGAGAAGAAGGACTCGCCCTCCTCGATCTTGTTGACTGTCGCGCGTTGATGGCCTTCGACCAGCACCTTGACGGTTCCGTCGGGCAGTTTCAGCATCTGGAGGATGGTCGAGACGCATCCGACATCGAACATGTCGGTCACCAGCGGGTCGTCCTTGGCGGCCGCCTTCTGGGCAACCAGCATGATCCGTCGCTCGGACTCCATGGCGGCCTCCAGGGCCTTGATGCTCTTGGGACGCCCGACAAACAGCGGGATCACCATGTGCGGGAACACCACCACGTCACGCAAAGGCAACAGTGGCAGATACAGGGGAACAGCGGGGAGAAGTGTGGAGCCAGACATAGGAATCCCTTTTCGTTACCAACACTAGGTGGATGGCATGGCGGGAATTTCAACCCGTTATCGAATTATCGGTGTACCGGGGAAGATCGCGGTCCAAATTGCACCGCATTTCGCCACCAGATGTCCATCTGCGGGACAAACCGGTCAAGCCTTCTTGGCGAGCTCCCGGTAGACGAGCAGTGGCCGCTTGTTTTCCTCGATGGTCGATTCGTCAACGACCACTTTTTCCACGTTGGTCGCATTGGGCAACTCGAACATGGTGTCGATCAGGGACTGCTCCAGGATCGAGCGAAGACCCCGGGCCCCGGTCTTGCGCGCCAGCGCCTTGCGGGCTATCGCCTTGAGCGCTGACGGCCGGATCTCGAGGTCAACCCCCTCCATCGAAAACAGCTTGGCGTATTGCTTGACCAGCGCATTCTTGGGTTCGACAAGGATCTGCACCAGGGCATCCTCACTCAGCTCGGCGAGCGTCGCGACGACCGGCATGCGGCCGACGAGCTCCGGGATCAGGCCAAACTTGATCAGATCCTCGGGCTCGACATCCTTGAAGACTTCCGTCAGGCTGCGCTGCGCCTTGCTTTTCACCGCGGCTCCGAACCCGATGCCGGAAGCCTCGGTGCGGTTGTCGATCACTTTCTCCAGGCCGGAGAACGCCCCGCCACAGATGAACAGGATGTTGGTGGTGTCGATCTGCACAAAGTCCTGGTTGGGGTGCTTGCGACCTCCCTGGGGGGGCACACTGGCCATGGTGCCTTCGATGAGCTTGAGCAGGGCCTGTTGCACACCTTCGCCAGACACATCCCGGGTGATCGACGGGTTGTCGGACTTGCGTGAGATCTTGTCGATCTCGTCGATGTAGACAATTCCGCGCTGCGCCCGCTCCACCTCGTAGTTGCAGCTCTGCAGGAGCTTGAGGACGATGTTCTCGACATCCTCGCCGACATAGCCCGCCTCGGTCAGCGTGGTGGCGTCCGCCATCACGAAGGGAACGTCCAGCATGCGCGCCAGCGTCTGTGCCAAGAGTGTCTTGCCGGAGCCCGTGGGCCCGATGAGCAAGATGTTGCTCTTGGCAAGCTCTACGTCGTCCTTCTTGGCCTTTTCCTTGTGCCGAAGGCGCTTGTAATGGTTGTAGACGGCTACCGACAAGGTGCGCTTGGCAGGCTCCTGGCCAATGACGTAGTTGTCCAGGTTGGCCTTGATCTCGGCAGGCGTCGGCAACTCGCTGCGGGCATCCTTGGCCACCGTGCTGGCGGGCAGTTCGTCACGGATGATCTCGTTGCAAAGCTCGATGCACTCGTCGCAGACGAATACCGAAGGCCCGGCGATCAGCTTCTTGACCTCGTGCTGGCTCTTTCCGCAGAAGGAGCAGTAGAGCGTCTTTTCGCTGGAAGTGCCTTTTTTCTCGGCCATGAAGACAATGCCTTTAACGAAGTTACGCCATGATACCGAAAAGCGACAGCGCCGATCCCGGCGCCGGATGCATTGCCAGAGCCTGCATCAAGACCGCTTGAAAATCACCTGATCGACCAGGCCGTACTCCTTGGCCTCGTCCGCCGACATGTAGTAGTCCCGCTCCGTGTCGCGCGCAATGCGCTCGAGTGGCTGGCCCGTGCGCTCGGCCAGGATCTTGTTGAGCTGTTCGCGGGTTTTCAGAATCTCGCGCGCCTGGATCTCGATTTCGGTCGCCTGGCCCTGGCTGCCACCAGAGGGCTGATGGATCATGATCTTGGAGTTGGGCAGGGAAAAACGCTTTCCCTTGGCGCCAGCCGCCATCAGGAACGCGCCCATGCTGGCGGCGAAACCGGTGCACAGTGTCGATACATCCGGTTTGATGAAGTTCATGGTGTCGAAAATCGCCATGCCGGCCGACACCGAACCTCCGGGCGAGTTGATGTAGAACGAGATGTCCTTGTCGGGGTTCTCGCTCTCCAGGAAGAGCAACTGTGCCACAACCAGATTGGCCGTCTGGTCATTCACCGGCCCCACCAGGAAGATCACGCGCTCCTTGAGAAGACGCGAATAGATGTCGTAGGAGCGCTCACCACGGCCGGACTGCTCGATGACCATGGGCACCATGCCCAGCCCCTGGGTCTCGTAGGCACTGTTGCGAAAATTCATGCTGATTCCCAAAAAATTGAAAGCGGTACCCACGCACCGC
>JBIKTP010000542.1:0-3012 GCA_044348035.1 Burkholderiaceae bacterium | reverse complement strand
ACGCCGACGAGGCCCGCAAGGCGGTCGCCGCCTGCAAGTACCCGCCCATGGGCGTGCGGGGCATGGCGGCGATGAGCCGTGGCTCGCGCTTTGGCACCGTGAAGGACTACTTCAAGGTCGCCAATGGCGGCGTCTCGGTGATCGTGCAGATCGAGACCCCGCAGGCCATGGACCAGCTCGAGGCGATCGGGCAGGTCGAGGGCGTGGACTCGCTGTTCATCGGTCCGGGCGACCTCAGTGGCGCCATGGGGTATGTCGGCGACCTGCTGAACCCCGCCGTGGTGGAGGTGATGGCCCGCAGCGTGCAGCGTTGCCATGCCCTGGGCAAACCGATCGGCACCGTGGGGGGCACACCCGAGGCGGTGGCCATCTACCGCAAGGCCGGCTTCGACTACATCGGCGTGGCCTCCGACCTCGGCCTGATGATGCGCACCTGTGCCGCGACCCTGTCGACGATCCGGGCCATGGACATCCAGAACCACGCCCAGGGCTACTGAAAGTCAGGCTCCCACATGCACCAGAAGATTCGTTACGCCCTGATCGGATGCGGCAGCATGGGCCGCGAACACATCGAGAACATCAAGACCCTGGATGGCACGGAAATCACCGCCATTGCCGACCCGAACGCCACCAGCCGGGCGGCGGCGCAGGCGCTGATCCCCGGGCCTGCGCGGGCCTTCGGCAACTACCAGGACCTGCTGGCCCAGGGCGGCTTCGACGCACTGGTGATCTCGACGCCCAACCACACCCATATCGACGTGTTGCGCCATGCGCTGGCCACCGATGCGCACATCCTGATCGAAAAGCCGCTGTGCACGCGTATCGCGGACTGCCTGGAACTGGTCCAGCAGGCCCAGGGCCGCAAGCCCCTGGTCTGGGTGGCCCAGGAATACCGCTACATGCCGCCGGTGGCCGAGATGCTGCGCATGGCACATGCCGGCGCGGTGGGGCGCATCCACCAGGTGGCCATCCGCGAACACCGCGAGCCGTTCTACCCCAAGGTCGACGACTGGAACCGCTTTTCGGCGAATACCGGCGGGACGCTGGTCGAGAAGTGCTGCCATTACTTCAACCTGATGGATCTGGTGCTTGGCGAGCGGCCAGTGTCGGTGTTTGCATCCGGTGCGCAACGCGTCAACCACCTCGATGAATCCTATGGTGGCCGCACCCCCGACATCCTGGACAGCGCCTATGTGGTGGTCGAGTACCCCAGCGGAGCGCGCGCCATGCTCGACCTGTGCATGTTTGCCGAGAACTCGGTCGACAACGAACAGATCATCGTGGTGGGCGACGAAGGCAAGCTCGAATCCCTGTTGCCGTCGATGACACTGCGCTATGGCCGGCGCGAAGACTGGGGCACGCGCAAGGTCTGGGGCCAGTCGGCCGACAGCGGCAAGGGGGTGTCGGTGCGCAGGGTGTGGGACACCAGCATCAAGTACATGGGCAACCATTTCGGCGCCTCCTACGTCGAACACGTCAGGTTCGCCCACGCGATCCGGCACGGCCTGCCCCCCGAGATCACGCTGGAGGAAGGCCTGCGCGCCGTGGCCACCGGCATTGCCGCCCACCGCAGCATCGACACCCACAGCGTCGTGGCCATGGCGGATGTCCTGCCGGCGGGCTGGTAGGCCATGCGCTACACCACCTATCCTTCGCTGCGCGGACGCACGGTCTTCATATCGGGCGGGTCGTCGGGCATCGGCGCCGAACTGGTGCGCGCATTTGCGGCCCAGGGCAGCCAGGTGGCCTTCTGCGGCACAAGGCCCGACGGCGGCGACGCGCTGATCGCAGAGATCACCGCCCAGGGCCTGTCCAGGCCATACTACGAAGCCTGCGACGTGCGCGACATCGCGGCCCTGCAGGCGCTGCTGGAGCGGGTGGCGGCGCAATGCGGCCCGATCCGGGTCCTGGTCAACAATGCCGGGCGCGACGACCGGCACGCCCTGGATGACCTGACCCCGGAGTACTGGGACAACTGCCTGGCCATCAACCTGCGCCACCAGGTCTTCGCCACCCAGAGCGTGGCGCGCCAGCTGCGTGCGGCGGCCCTGGGCGGCAGCATCATCAACATGGGCTCGATCAGCTGGATGCGCGGGCGCCCGAACCTGATCGGTTACACCGCCAGCAAGGCCGCCATCTCGGGCATGACCCGCACCCTGGCGCGTGAGCTCGGCGAGGCGGGCATCCGGGTGAACGCGCTGGTGCCGGGCGCCATCGTGACCGAGCGCCAGACCCAGCTCTGGCGCAATCCCGAGGAAGACCGGAAGTTCATCGACCTGCAGTGCCTGAAGTTCCGGCTGGACTCCACCCATGTGGCGCGCTCCACCCTGTTCCTGGCCAGTGACGACAGCGACGGCATCACCGGGCAGAACCTGATCGTGGATGCCGGCCTGGCACAGGTGTCGGTGGCGGGGTGAAGCCGAAAAATTGATCTGGATCACCCCAGGCTTTCCCTGTTGCCTGCATGGAACCAATGGCTTAGCACTCACTCCAAGAGAGTGCTAACATTCAGCCATTCACCCAAGGAGTACAGGCATGACGGTTCACACAGCAGCTTCCGGTTCGGCGCTCGCGGTCACCAGCCCGTGGGCCATGGTTCCTGCACTGGGCAATCTGGATGCCTACATATCCGCCGCCAACCGCCTGCCCATGCTCACCCTGGAGCAGGAGCAGGAATACGCCCGCAAGTTCCGGGACCACCAGGACCTGGAAGCCGCCGGCAAGCTGGTGCTCTCCCACCTGCGCCTGGTGGTCTCCGTGTCGCGCCAGTACCTGGGTTATGGGCTGCCGCACGGCGACCTGATCCAGGAGGGCAATGTCGGCCTGATGAAGGCAGTCAAGCGTTTCGACCCGGACCAGGGCGTGCGCCTTGTCAGCTACGCACTGCACTGGATCAAGGCGGAGATCCACGAATACATCCTGAAGAACTGGCGCATGGTCAAGGTCGCCACCACCAAGGCCCAGCGCAAGCTGTTCTTCAACCTGCGCTCGATGAAGCAGCGCTTCAAGTCC
>JBIKTP010000541.1:0-3014 GCA_044348035.1 Burkholderiaceae bacterium | reverse complement strand
CCGCGCTATTTCTTGTATATTGGGATAAATGTCAGATTGGATTTGTCTTGCGCCGGCGTTGTGTTTCTAATCCCGCTCAAAGGCAGGGTCTGGCAGCGGAAATCGGGTGCCAGCCACCTGTCGGCACCGGAACGAGGAGCACACCGATGGCATTTCAATCGCGTCGCCGCTGGGCCGGCCACTGGCCCGTCGGCACGGACCTGGTGGCCAAGGCGCCACCGGATGGCGACACGATGCTGCTCAGGAAGGCCGGTATCGAGCTCGAACAGGTCCTTGCAGCCCTCTGGCTGATTCGCTTTCATCCCCCCAGCTCCACAGGAGACAAACCATGACATTCACCACCCGCAGAGCCCTGATGGCCCAGGTAGTCCTGGCCGGATGTGCCGTGCTTGCCGCCGGCCCCGCCGCTGCGCAGGCCTACCCCAACAAGCCGATCCGGATGATCGTGCCGACCTCGGCCGGCGGCGGCAACGACTTCATCACCCGCACCGTGGCCAAGAAGCTCGAGGACTTGCTGGGCTGGACCATCGTCGTGGAGAACAAGCCCGGCGCCAGCGGCATCATCGCCACCGAGTTCGTGGCCAAGTCCGCGCCGGACGGCTACACCATCCTGTTCAACGGCCCGCTGATCGTGCAGGCTGCGGGGCTGTACAGCAAGCTGCCCTATGACCCGATCAAGGACTTCACGCCCCTGACCGACATCATCCGCACGCCGCTATGGTTTGCGGTGAGCACGGCCAAGGTGCCGGCGAAGTCGATCAAGGAGTTCTCCGATCTGGCCAGACCGAAGACCCGCGACGACAGCTACGGCTCCATCGGGCCGGGCTCCTCGCATCACCTCTACATGCACAACCTGAATGAAGCTGCCGGCCTGAACATGATCCACGTGCCTTACAAGGGGGGCGCACCTGCGGTGCTGGCCGTGGTCGCCGGCGAGGTCTCGGCCGTGATGCTGGACCTGGTGAGCCTCAAGCCCCATGTCGCCAGCGGCAAGGTGCGCCTGCTGGGATCGACCGGCACGAGGCGTTCGCCGCTCACGCCCGACGTTCCCACCCTGCTGGAGCAGGGGTACCAGGGCTTCGAGTCCTACGGCTGGGGCGCGATGTTCCTGCCGAGCAAGACGCCGACCGACATCGTCCAGCGCCTGGAAACCGAGATCGGCAAGGTGCTGCAGCAACCGGACGTGGTCGCGAAGTTCAAGGACATGGGCTTCGAGATCGGAGGCACGCCCCAGGCGCAGTTCGCCACTCAGGTTGCGGGGGATCTCGATCGCTGGGTGCGCCTGATCAAGAAGGCCGGCGTCACGCTGGACTGAGCACCGCGCACACTGTCACCCACCCACAAGACCGGAGACTTCGCATGAACCACACCACCACCCGCCGAAGCGCCATTGTGCGCAGCCTCGCCGCGCTTGGCGCCGGGGCCCTGCCCGCCGGCCTGGCGCTCGCACAGGCCCAGGACTACCCCAACCGGACGATCCGGATCATCGTGCCCTTCGGCCCCGGGGGCCCGAGCGACCTGATCTCGCGCCTGATCGCCCAGAAGCTCACCGACTCGATGAAGCAGCCGGTGATCATCGAAAACAAGCCCGGCGCCAGCGGCATTGTCGGCGCCGACCTGGTGGCCAAGGCGCCGCCCGACGGCTATACCTTGCTGGTCATCAACCAGTTGCTGGTGCAGGTGTCGGCCCTGTACGCCAAGGTGCCCTTCGATCCGCTGAACGACTTTATTCCGCTCACGGACATCTTCTCGTCACCGCTGTGGCTGGCCGTCAACACCACCAAGACGAACGCCACCACCATGAAGGACTTCGTGGCCCAGGTCAAGGCCCAGCCCAAGACCCACAGCTACGCGTCCGTCGGTGCCGGCTCCATCGGCAGCCTGTACGGCTTCAAGTTGAACGAAGTGGCCGGCACGGACATGGTGCATGTGCCCTACCGCGGCGCGGGCCCGGTGGTCCAGGCCCTGCTGGCGGGGGAGGTGTCGGCGTCGTTTGTCGACTACGCCACGCTCAAGGCCCATGTCGCCGGCGGGAAGGTGCGCGCGCTGGCAGTGTCCGCGCCGGTCCGCTCGCCCTGGACGCCCGAGGTGCCCACCTTCACCGAGCAGGGCTTCCCGGGGTTCGAGGCCTTCAGCTGGGTGGGCTTCTTCGCCGCGGCCAAGACACCGGCGCTGATCGTCCAAAAGATCACCGACGAGTTGATCCGGGCTGTCAAGCAACCGGACATCGTGGCCAAGCTCGCCGAGCTGGCGCTGGACCAGGGCGCGATGCCGCGCGACAGGTTTGCCACGATGGTGAATGCCGACCACGCGCGCTGGGGCGCGGTGATCCGTGCCTCGGGCATGAAGCTCGAATAGCGGGCCTACGCCCTTGCCTTCGGCGCAGCCGCGATCAGGCTGCGGGTGTAGGCATGCTCGGGCTGGCGCCACAGGCGCGCGGGGTCGCCGCGCTCGACGATCTTTCCCTGGTGCATCACCAGGACCTGATCGGCCATGTAGCGCACGACCGACAGGTCGTGCGAGATGAACAGGTAGGCCAGGCCGAAATCCTGCTTGAGCTCGACCAGCAGGTTCAGGATCTGCGCCTGCACCGACACATCCAGCGCCGAGACCGGTTCGTCCAGGATCACCAGCGCGGGTTGCACCACCAGCGCCCGCGCAATGCCGATGCGCTGGCGCTGGCCGCCCGAGAACTCATGGGGAAACCGCCGCCCGGCGTTGCCGGGCAGGCCGACCCGCTCCAGCATCGCCGCAATGCGCTGCTGCCGTTCCCGGCGATCGGCCTGGCCATGCACCACCAGCACCGTGTCGAGGATCTCGTGCACCGTGCGCCGGGGGTTCAGGGATCCGTAGGGATCCTGGAACACCATCTGAACCTTGCGCCGCCAGGGTTGCAGGGCCTGTCCGTGCAGCCGCGTGATGTCCGTGCCGTCAATCAGCACCTGGCCTGCCGATGGCTCCACCAGGCGCAGCAGGGTCTTGGACAGCGTCGACTTGCCGCAGCCGGACTCCCC
>JBIKTP010000049.1:0-9363 GCA_044348035.1 Burkholderiaceae bacterium | reverse complement strand
GCCCACCGCGTCGTCCACCTCGTTGATCATGCCGTAGTAGCAGGCGCGCATCTGGCGCAGCTCGAGCTCGGGCATGTCCACCAGGTGGTTCGGGTTGTGTTCGTCGTACTTGCCAGGCCGCTGAAATGTGCGTATCCATTCGGCCAGGTGCGGATGTTGCGCGGCTTCCGCCTGTGCGGTGGCCTTGCGCTGCGGCAGCGGCATGTCGGCCGGGTCGTACATGGCGTTGTAGGGTTCTGGCGTGATCACCGGCGGGTGCGGCCGCAGGAACACGCAATGCATGAACCAGTCCTGGTCGCGGTGGTCGCCCAGCCAGTCCAGCACCGCGTTGGTCATGAAGCTGGTGTCGCTGTCCTCGGCCTTGAACAGCGTGGGAATGAAGCGGTGGCCGCGGTCGGCCGGCTTCACGAAACCGGGCTGCGGCCGGTAGACATCGTGCCGGCCCTCGAAGCGGTAGCCCTTGCGCCGCAGGTCGTTCATCCAGGCGGCCATGTAGTCGGGGAACAGCATGCCGATGCGGTAACCGGGCAGCGGGCCTTCGAAGGTGCGCAGCGCCGGGTCCTTCGGATCCAGGCCACGCGGGTCGGCGCTGGTGTCGGTGTAGCCGAACAGCATCGGGTCGAGGCCGATCTTGCGCACCTCGCGGGCGATGTTGGTGTGCCGGCGGTCCAGCGGCGTGCCGTTGCGGCCCGAGCGGTGGTTCATGAGGTAGAGCCCGGTCTGCAGGCTGGAGCGCGAAGGGCCGCAGGGCGAGGTGACGGTGAAGTGCCGCCGGAACAACACGCCATCGGCAGCCAGGGCGTCCAGGTGCGGCGTGCGCACGACCGGATGACCGGCAGCCGACAGGCATTCTCCGCGCCACTGGTCGGCAGAGATGAAAAGGACTTTGCGGGGTGCAGGCATGAAGACTTCCTCGTGGAGTTGGGCAGCGCGCCGGCCGCCAGCAGTTGCAGCCCTTCGAGTCGCGCCGACCTGCATGGTGCCAGAATGCGGAGGCCGCATGTCGCGGTGGCGGAGCACCATCCATGATCGGACCCACAGGCATTTCCGAGCGCGCCCGAAACCTGTACCAACAAGCGCTTGTCTGGGACGACCACTCCGGTTTCGACCCCGACGCCCGCGTCGACCTGGCCTGCCTGGGCCAGTGGAAACGTGCCGGCGTGCACTACCTGTCGGTCAATGTGGGTTACGACGTGGTCCCCTGGCGCAAGACCCTGCGGACCCTGGCCGCCTTTCGTACCTGGGTACAGACCCACCCCGCCGACTACCTGCTGGTGCAACAGGCCGGCGATGTGCTGCGCGCGCGGCGCGAAGGCCGCATGGCCATCAGCTTCGACCTGGAGGGCATGAACGCGCTGGACGACGATGTCCACATGGTCAGCGCCTACTACGCCCTGGGCGTGCGGCAGATGCTGTTTGCCTACAACCTCAACAACAGCGCGGGTGGTGGCTGCCACGACACCGACCAGGGCCTGAGCGATTTCGGCCGCCGCGTGATCGCCGAGATGAACCGTGTGGGGATGCTGGTCGACTGCTCCCACAGCGCGCTGCGCACCAGCCTGGAGGCCATGGAGGTCTCCACTGCGCCAGTGATCTTCTCGCATTCCTGCGCCCATGCCATCACGCCGCACGGGCGCAACATCACCGACGTGCAGATCCGCGCCTGCGCGGCAACTGGCGGGGTGGTCGGCATCAACGGCGTGGGCCTGTTCCTGGGCGGCAATGACCGTGGCGGCGAGCGCTTCGCCGACCATGTCATGCATGCCATGGAGGTGGCAGGGCCGGCCCATGTGGGCGTTGCGCTGGATTTCTCCTTCGATACGGGCGGCGTCGAAGCGGTGCTGGACGCACGCTCGGACTACTGGCCCCGCAGGGAGTACCCGGGAGGCCCGGTGCGCTTCATCGCGCCGGAGGAACTGCCGGCGATCGTGGACATCCTGCTCCAACGCGGATGCAGCGACGACCAGGTGGTGGGGCTGCTGGGCGGGAACTTCCTGCGGGTGGCCCGGCAGGTCTGGAAGTAGGCCCGCACGATGGAGCGATCGGTGCGGGGCTGCCCAGCCGCAGGGCCGCAGCCAGGCGAGTGCATTCCTTCTGCACCGCCTCGAGCCCGGGTGCGTGCTCCATCTCGAACAGCGTCGACTTCTTGAGCCGGCTGCGCCGGACCACGTCCAGGCCGGGGAAGTGCGCCGCCGGCTTCAGGCCGATGCTGGCGTTGTACTTGTCGATCTGGCCGGTGTCCGCGCTGCGGTTGGCGGTCACGATCAGCGCCCGATCGGCATGCTGCGGCAGGGTGGCGAAGCCGCCGCGTACCACGTCGCCGAGCGTGTCGAGAATGACGACAGGTGGCGTCGTGCTTGGGACCGCAGCCGATCTGCAGCACCCGCTTGCCCAGCTTGGAGAACGGCGCCGACAGGTTCGATGCTTATGCGGTAGTGCCTTCGAACACGCCTTCCAGGCGGTCTTCGAGCTCTTCGCCCGCCAGCCGCAACGCGGCGAGCATGGCCGCGTCGGGTTGCCAGAACTTGCGTTCCGACGCTTCCAGCAGACGGCTGGCCACACGGGCCGACGCCGTCGGGTTGAGTTGGGCCAGGCGCTCGCGCATGGCCGGGTCGAGCATGAATGTCTCGCTCAGTTTTTCATAGACCCAGGGCTGCACCTGGCCCGTGGTGGCCGA
Source organism: Burkholderiaceae bacterium (assembly GCA_044348035.1). GTDB lineage: Bacteria > Pseudomonadota > Gammaproteobacteria > Burkholderiales > Burkholderiaceae_C > CAISIP01. The sequence continues at coordinate 6,686 of JBIKTP010000049.1, read as the reverse complement.
CCAGCCCATGGTGTTGGTCACATGCAGCTCGATCTGGCGCACGCCCTCGTAGCCGTGCTTGAGCAGGCCTTCGTACCACTTGGGGTTGAGCATGCGGGTGCGGGTTTCCAGGGCCACCTGGTCGCTCAGCGTGCGCACGGTGCCGCCACCGTTGCTGTCGCGCGTCTGGTCGCCGATGTAGACCGGTGCCACGGTCGCGTCGGGGCCCTTGGCGCGCTTGATCGCGCGGCTGATGCCACCCAGCGTGTCGAAATAGGTGTCGACCGTGGTGACGCCCAGCTCCACCGAATCCAGGTTCTGGTAGGCCAGTTCGACACCGGCCAGCACGCTTTGCAGCAGCTTGGGCTGCTGGACCGGGCGGCCCGCGCGGCCGTACGCGAATCCCTTGCGGCGGCTGTAGGTTTCTGCGAGCTCGTCTTCGTCTTCCCAGCGGCTGTTGTCGATCAGGCTGCTGACGTTCGAGCCGTAGGTGCCCTCGGCATTGCCGAACACCCGCAGTGACGCGGTTTCGATGTCGCCCCCATGCGCGGCCTGGAAGGCCAGCACGTGTTTGCGGATGAAGTTGCGTTCGAGCGGTTCGTCTGCGCTCGCGGCCAGGAATGCAGCCTCGGCCAGCAGCTTGATCTGCAAGGGCAGCAGGTCGCGGAAGATTCCGGACAATGTGATCACCACGTCCACACGCGGCCGGCCCAGTTCTTCGAGCGACATCAACTCTGCGCCCGCGAGGCGGCCATAACTGTCGAAGCGCGGGCGCGCGCCCATCAGGGCCAGCACCTGTGCGATCGGACCGCCCTCGCTCTTGAGGTTGTCGGTACCCCACAGGACCATCGCGATCGATTCGGGGAAAGCGTGGCCGTCCTCCATGTGCTTGTCCAGCAGCCGCACGGCCTGGCGGGCGCCGTCCTTGACAGCAAACGGGCTGGGTATGCGAAACGGATCGAAGCCGTGCAGGTTGCGCCCCGTGGGCAGGATGGCCGGAGTCCGCAGCAGGTCACCGCCGGGCGCCGGGCGCAGGAACCGCCCGTCCAGCGCGCGCAGGATGCCGTTGAGCTCCTGGTCGTGGGCCATCAGGCCGTCGATGCGGGCCAGCTCCCGGAGCTGCTCCAGGGTCACGGGATCCGCCGCACCGGCAGCTTGCAGGGCCAGCACGCGTTCGGCCGACTGCCCTGCCACCAGCGCGTCCACCATGTCCCGCGTGGGGCGAACACCCAGGGAGGCCTGCGCACAGGACAGCAGCAGATCGACCCGCTCCTGCGGGCTCGGCGCCTCACCCACCACATGCAGGCCATAGGGGATGAGGGTGTATTCCACCTCCAGCACGTCGGCCGCCAGCTGCGAGATGCGGGCCTCGGCGTCAGTACCCCAGGCCGGTTCGGCCTGCGCGAGATCGAGCTCGGCAGCCTGCGCCTGCAGCATGCGTGCGAGATCGTCGCGCTCGGCCTGTGCCTCGGGCTCCAGGCTGCGGTAGCGCTCCAGCGCGCCCTTGAGGTCCACCAGACCCTTGTAGAGGCCGGACTGGGCCACCGGCGGTGTCAGGTAGCTGATCAGCGTGGCAGCCGCGCGGCGCTTGGCGATGGTGCCTTCGGACGGGTTGTTCGAGGCATACAGGTACATGTTGGGCAGGTCGCCGATCAGGCGGTCGGGCCAGCAGGCAGCCGACATGCCGTTCTGCTTGCCGGGCATGAACTCGAGCGCACCGTGGGTGCCGAAATGCAGCACCGCATGCGCGCCGAAGTCTTCGCGCATCCAGCGGTAGAAGGCCGAGAAGGCGTGCGTGGGCGCGAAACCCTTCTCGAACAGCAGGCGCATCGGGTCGCCCTCGTAGCCGAACGCCGGCTGGATGCCGACAAACACATTGCCGAACCGCTCGCCCAGCACGAAGATGCTGGCGCCGTCGCTTTGCTGTTTGCCCGGCGCCGGGCCCCACTGGGCCTCGATCTCCTTGAGGTGCTTCTCGCGGCGCACATGCTCGTCGGCACCGATGCGGGTGAACACGTTGGCCATGGCGCCGAAACGTTCGGCGTTGCCGTGGATGATGCGCTCGCGCAGCGTGTCCGCATCGCGTGGCAGATCAACGGTGTAGCCCTGCGCCTGCATCGCCTTCATCGTGTTGAACAGCGACTCGAACACCGACAGGAACGCCGCCGTACCTGTAGCGCCGGCATTCGGCGGAAAGTTGAACACGACCGCAGCCACCTTGCGCTGTGCGCGCTCGGAACGGCGCAGGTCGACCAGCTTGCCCACCCGTGCTGCGAGCGCATCGGCCCGCTCCACGCAACTGTGCATGTCGTGGGCGTCGGCGACGTTCTCGAACTTGCAGGCATGGGCGCAGCCCGTGCAGGCGATGTGCTGGGAACTGCCACGACCGCCAAACACCATCGAGCCGGTGGCGCCGTCGAGTTCGGGGATGGCCACCATCATCGTGGCCTCGACCGGCAACAGGCCGCGCGGCGACGCGCCCCACTGGTCCAGTGTCTGGAACTCGACCGGTGTGACAGCGATATAGGGAACATCCAGCTTGGCCAGCGTGTCCTCGGCCGCCTTGGCGTCGTTGTACGCAGGGCCGCCGATCAGCGAAAAACCGGTCAGCGAGACCAGCGCGTCGATGGTCGGGCGGCCATCCTGGTAGAAGAAGGTGTCGATGGCAGGCCGCTGGTCCAGACCGGTGGCGAACGCCGGGATCACGCGCAGGCCGCGCGACTCCAGCGCAGTGATCACGCCGTTGTAATGGTCGGCATTGCCAGCCAGCACATAGGAGCGCATGAGCAGCACCCCGACCGTACCGCGTTTGCCGGTGGTGGCCACCTTGGGCAGTGCGTCAAGGGTGCGGGCCATCAGGCCCACACAACGGGAATCCTGCATCTTGGGGTGGTAGAGGCCGACCTCGGGGTACTCCACCGGCTCCTGCGTGGGGGACAGTCCGCGCAGGGCCTTGCGCGGCCCCTGGGCGTAACGGTCCACCAGGTAATGGACCATGTTGGCGATGTTCTGCTCGGAGCCGGCCAGCCAGTACTGCAGCGCCAGGAAATAGGCGCGTACATCCTGGGCGGTGCCGGGGATGAAGCGCAGGATCTTGGGCAGACGGCGCAACATCTTCATCTGCTGCGCGCCGGCGGTGGCGCGCGAGCCGCTCTCTTCGGACTTGCCCTCGGGCTTGCCGCGCAGCTTCTTCAGAAACGCCATCGCACCGGTGGCAGGCGCCGACATGTCGAACTTGCCCATGCGGGTGAGCTTGGTCACTTCGGCGGCCGACATCGCACACACCATGGCGTCGCAGTGGTCGCGCCGCGCCAGGAGCGCGGGCAACACCGGCAGGAAGTGGTCCTCCATGAACAGCATGGTTGCGATCACGATGTCGCCGCGGGCGATATCGGACTTGCAGCGCTCGAGTGCCGCTGGCTCGTCACCCCACTCCGCCGCCGCATGTACGCTGAGCGTGAGACCGGGCATGGCGCGCGCCAGCGTACGGTTGGCGCGCTGGGCGGCGCTGGCCAGGTGGCTGTCCATGGTGACCAGCACCACCCGCATCGGTGGGGCGCCGGCGCTGGCCGCCGGGGCGCTGTCAGCGGCTGAAGTGCGCTTTTGCATCGTAAAGTGTCTCGATGGTGATGACAGGAACCCCTTGTTCCTGGGCAAACTTTTCAGTGTTGCGCCGGGCCTTGCCGCGCACGAAGAACGGGATCTTGCGCAATTCCTTCTCTGCCTCCGGGGCCCAGGTGGCTACGGCATCCACAGCGGCGGGCGCAGCAGCTGGCGTCACCTCGGTGGGCGGCGCCGTTGCGGCAGGCACTGGCTGCGGCACCACTGCCGCCGCCGCAGCGGCGATCACATGGGCGGCTTCGATCTCTGCCGCCGCGCGCGCGTTGGAACCATGGCCGCCCAGGTGCGACGGGGCCGCGTCTTCATGAAACTCGAAGTCGCCGCGGAACATGCCGATCAGGTGTTCCTCCAGACCCATCATCAGCGGATGGACCCAGGTGTCGAACATCACGTTGGCGCCCTCGAAACCCATCTGCGGTGAGTAGCGCGCGGGGAAGTCCTGCACATGGACAGGCGCCGAGATCACCGCGCAGGGGATGCCCAGCCGCTTGGCGATATGGCGCTCCATCTGTGTGCCGAGCACCAGCTCGGGCTGCAACTCGGTGATGCGTTCCTCTACGTCGAGGTAGTCGTCGGTGATCAGCGCCTCGACCTCGTACAGCTTTGCCGCGTCCCGGACATCCCGGGCGAACTCGCGGCTGTAGGTGCCCAGGCCCACGACCGTGAAGCCCATCTCGCGCGCCGCAATCCGGGCTGCAGCCACCACGTGGGTGGCATCGCCGAATACGAAGACCCGCTTGCCGGTGAGGTAGGTGGAGTCGACCGAACGGGCATACCAGGGGGCGCGCGCATCGGCATCGGCCAGCACCGCTGCGGGGTCGACACCTGCCAGCTGGGCCACTTCGTGGATGAAGTCGCGCGTCGCGCCGGCGCCGATCGGTATTGTCTTGGTGGCGGGCTGGCCGAAGGTGCGGGTCAGCCAGGAGGCGGTGATGCCGGCGATCTCGGGGTACAGCACCACGTTGAAGTCGGCCTCGCCGATACGCGCCAGATCGTCCGGAGCCGCGCCCAGGGGCGCGGTCATCACCACATCGATGCCCATGCGCTGCAGCAGGCCGCTGATCTCGCGCAGGTCGTCGCGGTGCCTGAAACCCAGTGCAGCGGGGCCGAGGATGTTGCAGCGCGGGCGCTGGCCTTCCGGGCGCGGCGCACGCACGGTGCCAGGCGCCGGCGCATGCGGCGCGGCCAGCGCACGCACCATCTGGTAGAAGGTTTCCGCGGCACCCCAGTTTTCCTTGCGCTGGTAGGACGGCAGCTCCAGCGCCACCACCGGCACCGGCAGGCCCAGCGCCTTGCACAGGCCGCCCGGGTCGTCCTGGATCAGCTCGGCGGTGCACGATGCCCCAACCATCATGGCCTTTGGCGAGAAGCGCTCGAATGCTTCGCGCGCGGCGGTCTTGAACAGCTCGGCGGTATCGCCACCCAGGTCGCGTGCCTGGAAGGTGGTGTAGGTCACCGGCGGGCGACGCGGCAGCCGCTCGATCATCGTGAACAGCAGGTCGGCGTAGGTGTCGCCCTGCGGCGCATGCAGCACATAGTGCACATCCCGCATCGCAGTGGCGATGCGCATGGCGCCTACATGCGGCGGGCCTTCATAGGTCCAGAGCGTGAGTTGCATCGTGTCGCTTTCTCAGGCCGCCAGGCGCAGGCGCCGGACCAGCGGACGGGCAAACAGCTCGGCCAGATCGGCGGCCTGTTCGTAGCCCTGGATGGGCGTGAACACCAGCTCGATCGCCCACTTGGTGGTGATGCCCTCGGCTTCCAGGGGATTGGCCAGGCCCAGGCCACACACCACGATGTCGGGGCGGGCGGCGCGGCAACGGTCCAGCTGCCGTTCGACATGCTGCCCCTCGCTGAGCTGCGTGCCCTCGGGGAGAAGGGCCATCTCCTGGGCCAGGTGCTGGCGGTGCAGGTAGGGCGAGCCCACCTCGAGCAGTTCCATGCCCAGTTCGCGGGCCAGAAAACGTGCGATCGGCACTTCGAGCTGCGAATCCGGAAAGAAGAACACCCGTTTGCCGGCCAGCTGGCTGCGGTGCCGCGCCAATGCGGCGGCGCTGCGGGCCTTGGCCGGTGCAGTGACCTGATCGAAATGGGCATCTTCTACACCGAATGCGCTCGCAGCCGCCTGCAGCCAGAGGGTGGTGCCCTCTGCCCCGAGTGGAAACGGCGCCGGCAGGCGGGTCGCGCCCCGCGCCTCCAGGACCCGCGCGGTGTCGGCCAGAAAGGGTTGCGCCAGCAGGAAGCGGGTCTGCGGGCCGATGGCTGGCATGTCGGTGGAGCGGCGCGGCGGGAAGAACTGCACCGGGCCGATGCCCAGTTGCCGGAACATCCGCTGGAACTGGTCCTCCACCACATCGGCCAGGGTCCCCACCACCAGCAGGTTGGCGGGCGCCGTGGCAGGCGCCTGCGGCAGACCCGGCACCATGGACGCCAGGCAGGCGTCTTCCCCCTGGGTGAAGGTGGTCTCGATGCCGCTGCCGGAATAGTTCAGCACCCGCACCCGGGGCGAGAACGTAGCAGACAGCCGGGACGCCGCCCGCGACAGATCCAGCTTGATGACTTCGGAGGGGCAGGAACCGACCAGGAACAGCATGCGGATCTCGGGGCGACGCTCCAGCAGGCGCGTCACCACCCGGTCCAGCTCGGTATTGGCGTCCGCGAGGCCGGCCAGATCGCGCTCGTCGATGATGGCGGTGGCAAAACGCGGCTCGGCGAAGATCATGACACCGGCGGCCGACTGAATCAGGTGGGCACAGGTGCGCGAACCCACCACCAGAAAGAACGCGTCCTGGATCTTGCGGTGCAGCCAGATGATCCCCGTGAGCCCGCAGAACACCTCCCGCTGGCCGCGCTCGCGCAGTACGGGCGCGTCGGCGCAGGCCTGGGGCGCCACGGGCTGGATGGGAATCACTGCACTCACGGTAGTGTCTCCGCGGTGGCACGCCACCGACCCTGCCCGTGGGGGATGCACGGCCATGACCACGCAGCCCGGAACCGGCCATGCGCCAATGGAGTGTTGTCTGTCTGCCTCTTGATCACCATGTGGCTGAATTTAGTCGTCCTTGTCCGGCATGTCAACCTGGGTT
>JBIKTP010000540.1:0-3020 GCA_044348035.1 Burkholderiaceae bacterium | reverse complement strand
GCACATAGATGACGATGTCGCTGGACTTGGGCGAGATGTAGGATGCGGCCAGCTGCTCGATGATGCCCACCAGCAGGCCGCCGATGATGGCGCCGGGGATGCTCTGCATGCCGCCGATCACGACCGCCGGCAGGGCCAGCAGCCCGATGGTCTCCAGCTCGGTCGAGGCGATCTGCAGCTGTCCGAGGAACAGGCCACCGACCGCCGCCAGCGTGCTGCCGATGGCCCAGGCCAGACGGTTCATGGTGTTGACGTTGATGCCGGACACCACGGCGGCCTCGTGACCGTCTGCCGTGGCACGCATCAGCAGGCCGATCGAGGTGTAGCGGAAGAAGCCGCCGAACACCGCCATGCAGCCCCAGCTGACCACGGCCGCAGTCAGGTGCAGCTGCGAGATCCGCAGCTCACCGAGCAGGAAGACGCCCGTGGGCATGGGCGTGGTCAGCGTACGGCCCTGCGGACCGTAGATCATCTCGATCAGGGCGCGCATGGCGATCGACAAGGCAATCGTGAGCATGATCACCGACAGCATCGGGCGGCCCGACAGCGGCTGGATCAGGAAGATGTGGATCACCACACCCATCAGGGCCGCAGCCCCGATGATGAACAGGATGGCCAGCGGAAAGGACAGGCCGAGCAGGGATATCGCGGTGACGGCGAAGTAGGCGCCGCACACCACGAACATGCCCTGCGCGAAATTGAACACATCCGTGGCCTTGAAGATCACCGCAAAGCCGAGAGCCACCAGCCCGTAGATGCTGCCAAGGGCCAGGCCACTGAAAAGTACTTGAGCGAGCATGGTGCTTCTCCTGCTTTGCGTCAGTCGGGCTTAACGGGTGTACTTGGCGTAGTCGGCGAAGTCGCCGAACGGCTTGAACTTCTTGGCCGCATAGTCATACCCGAACATCTTGAAAACCACCGGGCCGGTGTTGTCGGTCGGCGTGTAGACGATCGGTGCGGCCAGGCCCTTGCTGTCGACCGTGAAGCCCTTGGACAGCAGGTCGACCAGTTTGGCGCGGGTGGGTGCGGCGCCCAGCTTCGCCAGCGACTCGGCAGCCATCTGGCCAGTGATCCAGCCCGACACATAGTTGATGTCTTCCTTCATGGCGCTGCGGCCGATCCTGTCTGCATAGGCGGACATCTCCCGGTTGCCCGCCGACTGGTCAGAACCGCCGGGCGTGAAGCAGCTGATGAAGTTGTAGTTGGCGCCGGCCTGCTCGCCCATGGCCGAGAAGATGGCAGGTGCACCCAGGTAGGTGATTCCGAAGGCCGGTGTCTTGACACCGTATTGCTGCAGCCCCTTCATCGTCAGGATCGCGGTGTTCGACACGCCGTAGATCGTGATGAAGTCAGGCTTCTGCGCCATGATCTCCAGCACCTGGGGGGTTGCGTCCACCGCGGTGACCTTGATCGTGATGTGGGCGGCGGTACCGCCGTACTTGGCCACGGCCTCGGCAATGTAGTCATGGTACTCCTTGCCGCCGGCGCTCTCGATGGCCAGGGTGACCACCTTGGGTGCCTTCAGCTTGAGGCTGTCCACGTAGTAGCCCACACCGGCCTGGGCCATCTGCTTGTAGCCGCAGAAGCCGTTGTAGACCATCGGCGACACCGGCTCGGACAAGGCCTTGGTGGCGGTGTAGGTGCCGACGATCGGCACCTTGCCGGCCTTGATGGTGGGCGCAAGGGCTACCTGGGAGCCTGACGAGCCCATGCCCGAAATGGCGATGACCGGCGTCTGGCCGACCAGCTTCTCGAAGGCGATCTTGTCGGTGGCGGCATTGAAACGGTTGTCTTCGGCCAGCACGTTGATCTTGCGGCCGTTGATGCCACCGGCCTCATTGACCCTGCGCATGTAGTCCTGGAAACCGTTGACCCAGACGCCTTGCGAGGCCGAGGTCGGGCCGCTGAGGTCCATCAGCAGGCCCCAGTCGATGCGGTCCTTGTAGACGCCATCGGACGGCGAGTCCTGGGCGGTGGCGCCGAGCGCAAACAAGGCGCTGGCAATGGCGAGGGTCGCCTTGGTCTTGAAGCTGAGGTTCATGATGTCTCCTGGGGTTGCTGCTGCCGACCATCGGCAGCGGGGGTTGAAAAAGCGGGAGCACGCCCGGCCGCACGGTGCAGTGCGTGGCCGATGGCGGCAAAGAGGGTGTCGCCGACCACGTCGGCCGCAGGCACGAAACGGCCCTGGCTCAGCAGGCCATGGGTCTGGTCATTGAGGTGCAGCGCGGTCACACGCACGCCGGCCTCGTCCAGCCGCTGGGCGTAGGCGCGGCCTTCATCACACAGCGGGTCGTGGGCCACCGTGAGAACCACTGCCGGCGGCAGACCCGCCAGACTGGGCGCGCGCAGCGGCGAGGCCCGCCAGTCGCGCCGGTCCAGTGCATTCGGCGCGTAATGGCCGATGAAGTAGTGCATCGTGGCGGCCGTCAGCGGCGCATCGGACACGACACGGCGGTAGGAGTCGCTGTCGGCCACCAGGTCCACCGCCGGGTAGATCAGTGCCTGGCAGGACAGGGCGGGCAGCGAGGGCTGGTCCCGCGCCACCAGCGCCAGCGCGGCGGCGAGGTTGCCGCCGGCACTGTCTCCCCCCACGCCCAAGGCGCCCGCATGGATCCTGAGGGCATCGGCATGGTCGGCCACCCAGCGCAATGCCGCCGTGGCATCGTCCAGCGCCGCAGGAAACGGATGCTCGGGTGCCAGCCGGTAGTCCACCGCCACCACGCAGATGCGCGCCACCGTGGCCAGGCGGCGGCACATGCGGTCATGGCTTTCCAGATTGCCGATGACCCAGCCCCCGCCATGCAGAAAGAGAAGGCATGGCAATACCGCGTCATCGGCCGTGCCCAGGCCGCGGTACACCCGCAGCGTCAACGGGCCACCCGGGCCGGCAATCCTGACATCCTCGCTCGATGCAACCGCACCGCCGGGGGACTGCATCACATCCCAGCTCGCGGCATAGGCGGCACGCGCATCGGCGGGCGACAGGGCCTCGAACGGGGGGCGTGCGGCCTTGCGGATCA
>JBIKTP010000539.1:0-3026 GCA_044348035.1 Burkholderiaceae bacterium | reverse complement strand
CATCAGGAAGGATGCAGCAAACACCGGGCTCGACGCCAGCATGATCAGGCTGTAGTAGCCCCCGCTGCCCGAGAGGCCCGGCGCCACCACGATCAGCACCCCGGTGAAGCCGATGAGCGCGGCCAGCCAGCGGTCCCAGCGCATGGCCTCTCGGAAGAACAGATAGGCGCCCAGCATGACGAAGATCGGGCTCATGAAGCCGATGGCCGTGGTGTCGGCCATCGGAATCTTCGGCAGTGCGATGAACCACAGTATCAGGCCCACCGAGTGCAGCGCGCCGCGCGCGAACTGGCCACCGATCCGCTTGGGCAGGTACGCCGCCACGCCGGCGTGCAGAACGAAGGGCACCATCACCAGCACGGCAAACACATACCGCAGGAACTGCGCCTGCATCGGATGCATGTCCAGCGTGAGCGCGCGCACCAGGGTATTGAGCACCACGAACTGGAACCCGGCGAAGGACGCCCACAACAGGCCCTTCACGGTCGGGTCCAGCCGTCCTGCGCGGTGCCGCAGCACGGCTGCGCGGCGTGCCAGCGGCGAGCGGTGCGGTCGGCGGGCGCGGGTCATCGGTGCACCGTTCTCAGCTGGTGATCTGCTGCCATGCCTTGTCCAGCCGCTTCACGCTGACCGGCTGGGGCGTTCGCAGTTCCTGCGCGAAGAAGCTCACCCGCAGTTCTTCCAGCAGCCAGCGGAACTCCTGCATGCGGACGTCGGCCACACCCTTGCGTTCTGCCAGCAGGCGCCAGTAACGCGTTTCCTGCGGGCGCAGCTCGGCCAGACGGGCAGCGTCGCGCGCCGGATCGGCACGGACCTTGTCGAGCCGCAGCGTGATCGCCTTGAGATACCGGGCCAGGTGCTGCAGTTGCGCCCACGGCGTGCTGGCCAGAAAGCGCCTGGGCATCAGCCGCTGCAACTGCTGGGTGGTATCGGCCACCGCATCGGCAGCCTGCTTGCTGTCGCGGATCTTGCGCACCGCGATCGCATGGTCGGCAAGGATCGCGCCGCACAGGCGCGCCACCTCGTTGGCGATCAGGGTCAGGCGGCCCCGGCCTTCCTCGACCCGGCGCTGGAAGGATGCCGCATCCGCCGGCAGGGGGTCGAGCAGAAAGGCGCGGTCCAGGGCGACATCGATGATCTGCCCACGCAGTTCCTCGAGCGTGCCCAGGGGCATGAAGGCCGCAGCCATTTTCTGCATGTCCGGGATGTTCTTCTCCAGGTACTTGAGTGCATCGCGTATCTGCAGCGCGAACAGGCGCCGCAGGCCGCTGCGATGCCGGCCGGCAGCGATGTCGGGCTCGTCGAACACCTCGATCAGCACCGCATCGTCCGCATCGATCAGCGCCGGAAAACCGATGAGCGTCTGTCCGCCCTTGCGGATCTCCAGCAGCTCGGGTAACTCGCCGAAGGTCCAGGCGGTGTAGCGTTCACCGGCCACCGACACCGGCGCGGGCGCGCGACCGGGCGGTGCGGCCGGCGGCGCCGCGCGACGCATCCCGCCTGCTGGTGCGGCCGGGACCGGCGCGGGCGCAGTGGGCGCCTTGAGCCCGGCCAGCGCCTGGAAGGCACCCCGCGCCTGCGCGCCGAGTTCCGCCTTGAGCGCGCCCAGGCTGCGGCCCGTGCCCAGCTGGCGGCCATGCTCGTCCACGACCCGGTAGTTCATGAAGAGGTGCGGACTCAGGGTGTCCAGCTTGAAGTCGCCCCGCTGCACGTCCAGCGAGGTTTCCTTGCGGACCAGGCGCAGCAGCGCGTCGGTCAGGCTGCCATGGCCGAAGGATTCCGGCGTTCCCAGCACACCGGCGATCCGCGTGGCATTGTCAGGCAGGGGCACGAAGCGCGAGCGCGGGCGCTGGTGCAGGCTCTTGAGCAGGGCCAGGATCTTGTCGCGCAGCATGCCCGGCACCAGCCACTCGCAGCGCTCCTCGTTCACCTGGTTGAGCACGAACAGGGGCACGGTGACGGTCAGGCCGTCCTTGGCGTCTCCGGGCTCATGCAGGTAGGTCGCCGCGCAATCCACGCCACCCAGGCGCACTGTCCGGGGGAACGCGTCGGTGGTGATGCCCGCCGCCTCGTGGCGCATGAGCTCGTCACGGGTCAGCACCAGCAGCTGCGGCTGGCGACGCACCTCCTCGCGGTACCAGCGCTCGCAGGAAAACCCGCTACAGACGTCGGCGGGCAGCTGCTGGTCATAGAAGGCGTAGATGAGCTCGTCGTCCACCAGCACATCCTGGCGACGCGCCTTGTGCTCCAGGTCTTCCACCTGCCGGATGAGTTTCTGGTTGGCGGCCAGAAAGGGCAGCTTCGTCTCCCACTGGCCGCCCACCAGAGCCTCGCGGATGAAGATCTCGCGCGCGGCCTGCGGATCCACCCGCGAGAAGTTGACCCGCCGGCCGTTGTAGACCACGATGCCGTAGAGGGTCGCCCGCTCCAGCGCGGTGACCTCGGCAGCCTTCTTCTCCCAGTGCGGGTCCAGCAGCTGCTTCTTCAGCAGGTGGCCACCCACCTGCTCGATCCACTGCGGCTCGATGTTGGCGATGCCGCGGCCGAACAGGCGCGTGGTCTCCACCAGCTCGGCGGCCAGGATCCATCGACCCGGCTTCTTGGCCAGGTGCGCACCGGGGTGGCGGTGGAACTTGATGCCGCGCGCACCGAGGTACACCTCCTCGTCGTCGAGCTTGCAGCCCACGTTGCCCAGCAGTCCCGAGAGCATCGACAGGTGGATCTGCTCGTAGCTGGCAGGCGTGGCATTGATCGGCCACTTGTGCTCTGCCACCACCGTCTGCAGCTGGGAATGGATGTCCTTCCACTCGCGCACCCGGCGCACGCTGACGAAATTCTGGCGCAGCAGCTGCTCATACTGGCGGTTGGACAGGCGGTGTTCTGCGCTGCCCTTTTCGCCGCGGGCATGGGCGATCCACTTCCACAGCTTGAGGTAGCCGGTGAACTCGCTCCTGTCGTCGTCGAACTTCTGATGCGCCGCATCGGCCGCCGCCTGCGCCTCCATCGGACGGTCGCGCACGTCCTGC
>JBIKTP010000048.1:0-9396 GCA_044348035.1 Burkholderiaceae bacterium | reverse complement strand
TGATCGCGCTGATCGACCCGGTCAGGATGATGCGCCCGCATCGCTTCGGCTGCATGTGACGCGCCGCCGCCTTGCACAGCACCCAGACCGAGGTCAGGTTGGTATCCATGACGCGACGAAAGTCGGACAGGCCGAATTCGGTGATCGGCGCGCGGTGGTTGATGCCGGCATTGGCGACCAGGATGTCCATGCGCCCATGGCGCGCGACGATGTCGTCCACGCAGCGCTCTGCCGCTTCGGAGTCGGTGACGTCAAAGGCCGCAGCTTCGCCGGACAGGCCCTGATCACGCAACGCGGCCACCCGTTGATCGAGCGCTGCGGCATCGCGTGCGTTGAGCACCACATGCGCCCCGCAGCGGGCCAGCGATTCGGCCATCGCCCAGCCCAGACCGCGCGAGGCACCGGTCACCAGGGCCACCTTGCGGCTCAGGTCGAACATGGGCACCGCCGGCTCATGGCGCAGGGCCGTCGATATGCCCCACCAGGTCGCTGAAGGCCTGCTGCAGCAGGCCGTTGTCGGTGCCGCCGGCGATCATGGTGTAGCCCATGGCGCGTGCGCGTGCGACCCAGGCCTTGTCGGTGGCCATGAAACCGGCAGCCTTGCCGTGGCGCCGGCACACCTCGACCACGCGGCGCATGGCGGCCTCGAAGCGCGGGTCGTTGAACTGTCCCGGAATGCCCATGAAGTTGGACAGGTCGAAGTGACCCAGCCACAACACGTCCACGCCGTCGACGCTGGCGATCTCCTCGACGTTCGCCAGGCCATGCTCTGTCTCGATCTGCGCGATGACCATGGTGCGCTCATGCGATTCCCGGATCTTCTGCTGCACATCCCCGCCGAGGTAATCACACTGGGCAAAGCCGAAGGCCGCGCCGCGCCTGCCGACCTGCGGGTAGCGGCAGGCCTGCACGATGGAGCGCGCCTGCTCGCCCGACTCGACCATCGGGATCATCACGCCGCGGGCGCCGAGATCGAGCGCACGTGCCAGCCAGGTGTATTCACCGCGCGGCACACGCACCATGGGCTCGATCGGCAGGCCGCGGCAGCTGGAGAACAGCCATTTCAGTGTCTCGTAGCCGAGCCCGCTGTGCTCCATGTCGTACAACACGAAGCGGCAACCCGCATTGGCCAGGATGGCGCTCATGCCGGGCGAGAAGAACTCGAACACCATGGCCCCGGCCACTGTCCTGCCGGCCAGGACGTCGCGCTTGATGGCGTTGGGCTTCATGGGGACAGCACCGGTTGGGCCGCGCCAGCGTGTGCCGTGCCCTGCATCTCTTCGCGCTCCAGCCGCGCCCACAGGTCGCGCACCAGCCGCATCATCAGTTGGGCTTCCTCCCAGCGATCCGACAGCTCGTAGCCGTCGGCGCCGGTCATCGCGTACTCGCGCGGGCCGAGTTCGCACAGGAAGGTCAACACGGCATCCTTCGGCGCGCGCCGGCGCCAGCTGCGAAAGCCATACTCCCACCATCCCAGGAACAGGTCGAGCCAGTCCTTCTGGTGCGGAAAACTGATCTGGACCTGGATCTGCTCCCGGCTTGCGACGCGGCCGTGGAAGCCCCAGCAGTTGTCGATGATGCGGTGCATCAGGCGGTGGTTCTCCTGCGAGATCGGCCAGGCGAACTCGCGGCCGACCACATAGTGCGACAGATCGCCGGTCAGCCGCAGATCGGGAAAGCGGTCCAGCAGGCGCAGCGTGAAGAACAGGTCGGTGGTCATGCGGTCGCGGTGCGTCTCCATGTGCACCGGGACGCCGGCCTTGCGGGCGAGCTCCAGCCAGCCTTCGATCAGGGGGACGCACTCCGCCACCGTGTGCGGACGCACGTCAGCCTGCAGGTTCACATGGTCGGCACCGAACTCCGCCACGTGCTGCAGGATCGGCCCCAGCTCCTGGACCGTCTTCGGGTAACACTGGGCCTGCCAGCTCAGACCCCATTGGCGCAACCGGGTAGTGACTTCGCGCACATAGTCGCGGTCGAAGAAGCGCACGCCGGCACCATCGAAGCCGGCTGCGTGGATCATGTCGAGCTTGGTCTGCAGAGACCATTCGGCCCCATCGGGCCGGCGCCGCTCCATGGCCCACAGCGACTGGTAGACCAGTAGCCGCTGCATCAGGATACCGTCGCGGAGGCTTCCTCGGCGTCCTTGAAGAAGCGCGTGGCCAGGTCGCGCTGGTTTTCGTAGATCGACCCCTGGTTGGGCGCCGCAGGATAGGGCAGGCGAACCGGCACGGCGCACATGCGCGGCTCCAGCGTGTCGGTGCCACTGACCATCTGTGCGTGCCAGGGCTCCCAGCCCGTTGGCGGATGGATCAAGGGCCACGCGTCCGCGGCACGGTACTGGTGCAGCAGGAAGCGCCGCGGTTTGCCCGACGTGTTGGCCGACGAGCCGTGCAGCAGGCGCGCATGGTGCACGGTGATCGACCCGGCCTTGCCGGTGCACATGACCGCCTTGGAGAAATCGATACCGCTGGTGGCCGGGTCGACCCCGCCCACGAAGTGCCCCTTGGCATGGTGGTCATGGATCGGGCCGGTGTGGCTGCCCGGGATCACCAGCATGGAACCATTGTCCTCGGTGAAGTCGTCCACCATGATGCCGACCGCCGCCAGGTCGTCGTTGGTGTGCGGATAGAACGCCCAGTCCTGATGCCATTCCACCGGCGAGCCAAACCCGGCCGCCTTCAGGTTCAGCTTGGAGAGGTCGAAGCGCACGTTCGGCCCCCACAGGCGCTGCAGCACGGCGACGATTCCGGGGTGGCGCACCATGCTGGCATATGCCGGGTGCTGCAGGTGTGGCATCTTGATGCGCCGCAACCTGGGCTGACTGGCCGTATGCCCGGGCTCGAGGTCGAACACGTCGGTGTGCCCGCTGGCCTTGCGGGAGGCCTGAACGAACTCTTCCGTCACACGTTGAAGCTCGGCCACCTCGGCCGCGGACAACACGCCGGGCACGACGATATATCCGTCGCGCTGATAGCGCGCGACATCCTGGTCACTGATCATGGTGTCTCCTGTTGTCCCGATGCGCTGTGCGAATTCACTGCGAACATCGTTGACCTTCCCAAGCTCTTACATTAATATGAATCTGTTGATGTGGCAAGAGCCCCCGACAATCTGTGGTTTGACAACACGCTGCGGCTGCCGGCCGCCGACAACGGAGACAAGCATGACGATTTCCCGACGCAAGCTTCTGGGTTACGGCGCTGGCGCAGCCAGCGTGCTGGCCGCACCGGAGATAACCCGTGCGCAGGCAGCACCGATCCGGCTGGTGCTTTCGCACCATGTTCCCACGACGCACCTGATCCATCGCACCACCGAAACCTACGCCACCCGGGTGCGGGATGCAACCAACGGCCAGGTCACGATCGACATCCGGCCCGCCTCCCAGCTCTTCAACCTGCGTACCTCGGCCGAGGCATTGCAACTCGGCACGCTCGACCTGTGCTGGAGCGACCTCGGCACGCTGGCCAACTGGCAGCCGCCACTGGGTTTCGTTTCCATGCCCTTCCTGTTCAACGACTTCGAGCACGTCAAGCGGGTGCTGTACGGCCCGGCGGGCAAGCAGGTGGCCGACGTCTCCAAGGAGGCGCTGGGGGTCGAGATCCTGTCGCTGGGTGCATCGGGTTTCCGGATCTTCCTGTCCAAGAAGCCGATTCAAAGTGCCGATGACGTGCGCGGCATCAAGCTGCGCGTGCCGGAGATCCCCACCTGGGTGGCGATGGCCCGGGCCATGGGCGCGAACCCGACGCCGATTCCGGCGGGCGAGATCTACACCGCCCTGCAGACCGGCGTGGTCGACGCCATCGAAGTGCCGGCCGACTTCATCGTTTCCTCCAAGGCCTATGAGGTCGCCGGCTTCGCAACCCGCACCCACCACATCTTCACCGAGGTGTCGATGATGGCCAGCTCCAAGAAGATGGCCACCCTGCCTGCCAACGTGCAGAAGGTGATCCGCGACGAAGCCGTGCGCTCGGTCCAGACGGACATGTGGAACGCCAACATCACCGAGCAGACCACCGCATGGAACGACCTGGCGGGACGCATCAAGGCGAACGCGACTCCGAACATCGACAGCTTCCGCTCCAAGATGGGCCCGGTGCTGACCGACTTCGTGGCCAAGACCGGCCCCAAGGGCAAGGCACTGATTGACGCTGCCCAGGCAGCAGCCAAGGCCTGACGCGGATGCCGAAAGCGCCAGCGGGCCATCACCCTGGCCCGCCCACCGGTGTGATGGCCGGCCGGATCGACGCGTTTGCGCGGGCCTTGGGCGGAACGCTCAAGGCCCTGTCGGCGGCACTGCTGGCCAGCTACTTCGTGCTGGTGCTGCTGCAGGTGTTCTTTCGCTATGTGCTCAACGAGTCGCTGTTCTGGGCCGAGGAGCTGGTGCGGGGCCTGCTCGTGTGGGGTGTCATGGTCAGTGCGGCCCTGGTGGCAGGGTCGCGCGGCCACATCCGGGTCGAGGTACTGGAACTGATGCTTCCGCCCGCCGGCAGGCAGGTGGTCCGGTGGATCGCGGATGCACTGACGATCACCTTCAGCCTCTTGCTGCTATGGGCTGCCATCGAGTTGATGAACCGTTCCTGGTTCCAGCAGTCCCCCTTGCTGGAAGTCCCCAAGTGGACGGTCTACATGGCGCTGGCAGCCGGCGCGGGAATCGAGGCGCTGATGACCTTGCTGACCTGGAAGCGGCAGCTTCCCACTGACCACGTGGCGGATCCGACACTATGACCATTGGCTGGATGCTCGGGCTGTTCTGCGTCTTCATGGTGCTGGGCATGCCGGTCGGTTATTGCATGGGCCTGGCGGCGATCCTCGCCATTCTGATCGACGGCCAGTTGCCGGTACTGATCCTGGCCCAGCAGTACTACGAGGCGCTGGACAACTTTTCGCTGCTGGCGGTGCCACTGTTCGTGCTGGCCGGCGAGCTGATGAGCGTTGCCGGCATCACCGAGCGCCTGGTGAACATGTCGCGCGCCCTGATCGGGCACTTGCGCGGTGGCCTGGCGCAGGCCAACATCACGACCAACATGTTCATGGGCGCGATCTCGGGCTCGGCACTCGCCGACCTGACCGCGATCGGCTCGATCATGATCCCGGCCATGAAGCGCGAGGGCTACAAACCCGCGTTCGCGGTCGCCGTGACGGCATGCGCCGCGATGATGGCGCCCATCATTCCGCCCAGCGTGATCGCGGTCATCTACGGGTCGGTCACCGGCGTCTCGGTGGGTGCCCTGTTCCTGGGGGGCGTGTTTCCCGGCATTCTGGCCGGATTGGCGATGCTGGCGCTGGCCTGGTACATGGCGCCAGGCGCGGGTGCCAAGACCTCCGCCCGCGCCAACTGGAGCGAGCGAGCCACCGCCACGGGCCGTGCCATACCGGCAATGCTGATGCCGGTCATCATCATCGGCGGCATTCTCTCCGGCGTGTTCACACCGACCGAGGCCGGTGCCGTCGCAGCGCTGTACGCACTGCTGTTCGGGCTGTTCGCGCGGCGCCACAATGCCGGTTCCCTCTACCGCAATTTCGCGGCTGCCGCGACCATGACCGCAGGTGCTCTGGTCACGCTGGCCGGAGCCGGCCTGTTCAGCTGGGTGCTCAGCCGTGCCGGCGTCGGCCAGGCTGCGCTGCAGCTCATGTTGTCCATCACCAGCGACCCCAAGCTGGCGATGCTGGTGCTGATCGGCTTTTTCTTTCTGCTCGGGACCTTTCTGGAGCCAGTGCCTGCGCTCATCATCGTGGTGCCGATCATGGGGCCGCTGATCGGGCACCTGGGCTACGACCCGGTCCATTTCGGCATCGTCACCATCATGCTGCTGGTGCTGGGCTCGGTGACACCCCCGGTAGGCGTGCTGGCGATGGTGGCCTGCAGGATCGCCGGCATCCGCTACAACGAGGCGCTGGCCATGCTGCTGCCGTTCACCGGCGCATGGCTGGCGGTGATTCTGCTGGTTGCCTACGTGCCGGAGCTGGTGCTGTGGCTGCCGCGCATGATGCAGGGTGCGCCCTGAGCATCGGGGCGTTCTGAACAGGGTTCTGGAGGAGTACGGGATGGCTGAGTTTCGTGTGGGCATCACGGCCGATGTGCTGAAATCCGATGGCGTGCCGATCTTCGGCGCCGAGGTGCTGCAGTTGCTGGATGACCCGGCCATCGAATGGGAATACATGCATCAGCCCTCGCTGGACATCAGCCCGGCGCAAGCCGCGCGGTATGACGCCATCTGCGCCATGAACACCCGGGTGCTGCCCGGCAGCCTGGGTGCGCCAGGCCAACGTCTGCGGCTGCTGGCGCGCTTCGGGGTCGGGTACGACAGCATCGACGTGCCGACCTGCACCGCTGCCGGTGTCAGGCTGACGATCGCCCCGGACGGCGTGCGGCGACCGGTTGCCACCTCCGCGCTGACCTTCGTCCTGATGCTGGCGCAGAAGGTGCTGGTCAAGGACCGCCTCACCCGCGATGGCCGCTGGGGCGAGAAGATGGACCACATCGGCACCGGGCTGACCGGCCGCACGCTCGGCTCGCTGGGCATCGGAAACATCGGTGCAGAGTTGTTCCGCCTGGCGAAACCGCTGGATATGCGCTGCCTGGCGCATGACCCTGTGGCCGACCCGGCGCTCGCCACCGCGCTCGGCGTGCAGCTGGTCGACATCGACACACTGTTTCGTGAGTCGGATTTCCTGACTGTCAATTGCCCCTTGAACGCGCAGACCCGCGGCCTGGTCAACGCCCGCCTGCTGGGTCTGATGAAGCGCAGCGCCTTTCTGATCAACACCGCCCGCGGCCCGATCGTGGACGAAGCGGCTCTGGTGGCGGCCCTGCAGAGCGGCGGCATTGCGGGCGCCGGGCTGGACGTGTTCGAAGAGGAGCCGACGCCGGTCTCGAACCCCTTGCTGAAGATGGACAACGTGGTGCTGACGCCGCATGGCATCTGCTTCACCGACGAGTGCATGCGTGGCCTGGCCGAAAGTGCGTTCCGCGCCGTGCGCGATGTCGCCGCCGGGCGCACACCGCCCTACGTCGTCAACCCGCACGTGCTGGCGACCCGGTCCTGATGGACGCTGCACCGCGCCAGACAGCCGGCCCGGCGGGCGGGGTGCTGGTCGTCACCGGAGCCTCGCGGGGCATTGGCGCGGCGTGTGCGCGCCTCGGTGCGCTGGCCGGATACCGGGTGGTGGTGAACTATTGCCGCAGCAAGGACGCAGCGCTGGCCGTCGTGGCCGACATCACCCGGCAGGGGGGTGAGGCCGTGGCCGTCGCGGCCGACGTGTCCGACCCTGCGGCCGTCGAGCACCTGTTCGGCGAGACCGACCGGCATTTCGGAAGGGTCACGGCGCTGATCAACAACGCCGGGATCGGTGGCGCCATCTGCCGGCTGGAGGAGCATACCGAGGCGAGCCTGCATGAAATTTTCGCCACCAACACTTTCGCGAGCATCTACTGCGCCGGCGCGGCCATCCGGCGAATGTCTGCGCGCCACGGTGGCGCCGGCGGGGTCATCGTGAATATTTCGTCTGCTGCGGCCCGCCTGGGTGGCGTCGCCGGCATGGTCGCCTACGCTGCCAGCAAGGGTGCGATCGACAGCTTCACCACCGGCCTGGCGCGCGAAGTCGGCACGCAGGGAATCCGGGTCGTGGGGCTGCGTCCGGGCATGATCGCGACCGAGATCCTGGAGCCGATCGGCGGTGCGGCCCTGATGCAACAAACCGCGCCCACGATACCCCTGGGCCGGGTCGGCCAGCCGCAAGAGATTGCGCAGGCGGCGATCTGGCTGCTGAGCCCGGCGGCCTCGTACGTCCATGGCACCACCATCGACGTGTCGGGTGGGCGCTGAGCCGCCGCGACGCATGGCCCTGACGTCATAATCAATTGCAGAGAAGCACCAGCGTCCGAACAACGAAAAAGGAGACTTGACATGAGCATGCCAACCATCAAGCACGTCCGCGCCTTCACGGTGCGCGGAGGCGGCGCCGATTACCACGACCAGGGCAAGGACCACTGGATCGACGACCACATCGCCACGCCGATGGCGCGTTACCCCGAGTACCGACAGAGCCGCCAGGCCTTCGGAATCAATGTGCTCGGGACGCTGGTGGTGGAGGTCGAGGCCAGCGACGGCACGGTCGGCTTCGCGGTGACCACCGGGGGCGAGATCGGGGCCTTCATCGTCGAGAAGCACCTGGCGCGTTTCCTCGAAGGACAGAAGGTGACCGACATCGAAAAGATGTGGGACCAGATGTATTTCGGCACGCTCTACTACGGCCGCAAGGGCGTGGTGATCAATGCCATCTCGGGCGTGGACCTGGCCTTGTGGGACCTGCTGGCCAAGGTGCGCAAGGAGCCGGTGCACCAGCTGCTGGGGGGGCCGGTGCGCGACGAACTGCGTTTCTACGCCACCGGCGCGCGGCCCGATCTGGCGCAGAAGATGGGCTTCATCGGCGGCAAGATGCCGCTGCAGCACGGACCGGCCGAGGGCGACGAGGGTTTTCACAAGAACATCGCCAAGCTGGCCGACATGCGCCAACGCGTCGGGCCGGATTTCTGGCTGATGTTCGATTGCTGGATGAGCCTGGACCTGAACTACGCGACCCGGCTCGCGCATGCGGCCCAGGAACACCGCCTGAAGTGGATCGAAGAGGCCTTGCTGCCGGACGACTACTGGGGCTACGCCGAATTGCGGCGCCAGGTGCCGCGCGGCATGATGGTCACCACCGGTGAACACGAGGCCACGCGCTGGGGATTCCGCCTGCTGCTGGAGATGGGCTGCTGCGATCTGATCCAGCCCGACGCCACCTGGTGTGGCGGAATGACCGAGCTGATCAAGATCTCGGCGCTGGCCGACGCGCATGGCACCATGGTCGTGCCCCATGGCTCGTCGGTGTACAGCTACCACTTCGTGGTCACCCGCCACAACAGCCCGTTCGCAGAGTTCCTGATGATGGCGCCGCAGGCCGACAAGGTGGTGCCGATGTTCAACCCGCTGCTGCTCGACGAGCCGGTTCCGGTGAATGGCCGCATCAGCGTATCGGCCCTCGACCGTCCGGGTTTCGGGGTGCAGCTGAATCCGCAATGCAGCCTGCATCGCCCCTATACCCACTGAAGCCGCATGGACGACTTGAAGGGCAAGGTGGTCCTGATCACCGGCGCCAGCTCGGGCATCGGCGCGGCCGCCGCGCTCGCCTTCGCTGCGCAGGGTGCCAGGGTCGCGGTGCACTACCACTCCCGCGCCGCGCAGGCACAGGCCGTGCTGGACCAGGTCCGGGCGGCCGGCAGCGATGGCGCGGTGTTCCAGGCCGATGCGGCCGACACCGCGCAACTGGCACGGCTGGCGTCCGAAGTGAACCGCCATTTCGGGCGCATCGACGTGCTGGTCAACAACGCCGGCGGCTTCGTGCAGCGCA
>JBIKTP010000538.1:0-3033 GCA_044348035.1 Burkholderiaceae bacterium | reverse complement strand
GACCCGGCCTCGCTGGCGCGCGACGCGTTCTGCGGCGAACGCTTCGATGCCCTGGTGTCCTGCCTGGCCTCGCGCACCGGTGCACCGGCCGATGCCTGGGCCATCGACCACCAGGCCCATGTCCATGCCCTGGCGGCTGCCCGTGCCGCCGGTGTGTCGCAGATGGTGCTGCTGTCGGCCATCTGCGTGCAGAAGCCGCTGCTGGCGTTTCAGCAGGCCAAGCTGGCCTTCGAGCGCAGGCTGATCGATTCCGGCCTGACCTATTCGATCGTGCGTCCGACGGCCTTCTTCAAGTCGCTGTCCGGCCAGGTCGAGCGCGTGAAGCGTGGCAAACCCTTCCTGGTGTTCGGCGACGGCACCCTCACCGCCTGCAAGCCCATCAGCGACGGCGATCTGGCCGACTATCTGGCCGACTGCCTGGACGACTCACAGCGCCACAACCGGATCCTGCCGATCGGCGGGCCGGGGCCTGCGATCACACCGCGCCAGCAGGGCGAGCATCTGTTTGCGCTGCTGGGCCGGGCGCCGCAGATACGGCAGGTGCCGCTCGGGCTGCTGGACGGGATCATCGGCGCCCTGTCGCTGGCCGGCCGCGTGCTGCCTGCGCTGGCGGCCAAGGCCGAGCTGGCGCGCATCGGCCGTTACTACGCCACCGAATCCATGCTGGTGCTGGACCCGGTGCGCGGAACCTACGATGCGGATGCCACGCCGTCGACCGGCAGTGAGACCCTGTTCGACCTCTATGCGCGGCTGGTCCGGGGCGAGGCGGCTCCGGAGCGCGGCGAGCACGCGGTGTTCTGAGGCCGCGTAGCAGGCCCGACCGCAGGCCGCCGCAGAGGGCCTGGCCTATTCAGCCGTGATGTTCTTGTCGGTGGCGATCTTCTTCCATGCGGCCAGGTCGTCCCGCACCCGCACCGCCACCTCGGCAGGGTTGAGCGGTGTCGGCAGGGCGCCATCGGATTCGAGCAGCGCGCGGATGTCCGGCTGGCGCGCAATCTCGACCAGCTCGCGGTTCAGGCGCTGTACCAGTGCCGCGGGCGTGCCGGCGGGCGCGAACACCGCGACCCAGATCTCGGCGGAAAAGCCGGGGGCCGCGCTGGCCATCGGCGGCAGGTCGGGGAATGAAGGGCTGGCCTGGCGCGAGGTCACGGCCAGCGGACGCACCCGGCCGGCCTTGATCTGCGGCGCCAGCGAGGAGTAGTTGGAGATCATCATGTCGATGGTGCCGCCGGCCAGGTCCAGCAGGGCCGGTGCTGCGCCCTTGTAGGGCACGTGCAGCATCTGCACCCGGGCCGCATCGCTGAGCATCTCGCTGCTCATGTGGGCAATCGAGCCCTGGCCGGCGGTGCCGTACTTGACGCCGCCGGCCTGCGCCCGGGCAGCCGTCACCAGCTCGGCCGGGCTCTTGAACGGCGTGCTGGCCGATACCGCCAGCAGCATCGGGCCCTGGCCGATCATGGCTACCGGCGCAAACGCGGTCAGCACGTCATAAGGCGTGGTCTTGGGCATGGTCGCGGCCGAGGTCAGGATCGACGACGAGGTCAGCAGCAGCATCGACCCGTCCTTCGGGCCCTTGGCCACTGCGTCCGCACCGATGGAGCCCGCAGCACCCGGCTTGTTCTCGATGATGACGGTGTTGTTCAGCCGCTTGGCCAGTGCTGGTCCGACGACACGCGCTATCACGTCGTTGCTGCCGCCCGGCGCGAACGGGACCACCAGGCGCATCACCGCGGGTGCCTTGTCGGCGTCGGTCTGCGCGGCGGCCGGTGCGATCAGCGTGGCGCCGATCAGGAGTGTGATGGCGGATGCCAGGAGCTTTTTCATGCGGGTCACCTTGGAGGTTGGGAGTGGGAAGGGGAAAGGGGCCGGTTCAGGCGGGAATGTCCAGATCGAGCAGGGGCGCGTACTGCTGCGCTCCGAAGATGTCGCCGTCACCGGCGCTGCCGCTGGGGCGCAGCCGGTAGATGGTGAACTTGATTGCGTTGCCCGGGTCGTATTCGACGAAGTCGCTGATGCGCTCCGCCGGAATGCGGTAGAGCGCGGCCATGCTGGCGCGGGTGATCACGCCCGAGCGCTTGACACGCTCGTACACCGCCGCCTCGCGGAAGATGATGTCGAAGGTGATCTTGTTCACGCCCGCGTTCTTGCTGCGGACGGTCTTGGCGAGCTGGTGCAGTTTGTGGCTGGTGGTCATGGGGGGGTCTCCAGGGTCAGGCACCCGTGATGTCGATCACGTGGGTGGGGAACAGCTCCATCGGGTCGTCCACCTCCATCGTGTGGTTGAGCGTCCAGCGGTAGGCGGGGCTGGCATGCAGCACTTCGTCGAGCGGGAAAGCCACCGAGCCGGCCGTGCCCTTCACGTCCGGCAGCCGCGCGTAGAACATCTGGCGCAGCCCGATCATGGTCAGTTCTTCCGCCATGGCGCGGGTCGGGGCCACGCCCTGCACCATCACGCACAGCTCATGGCCGGGCTTGTCGCGCAGCGGCTCCAGGTCGCCCATCACGCCGTCGCGCCCGTAGACGTTGTAGTGCAGCTGGTAGCCGGTGTCGCCGAAGCGCGCGCGCACCTGTTCGCGGGCCCAGGCGATGACGCGGTCGACATTGGCCACGGTGTAGGGGTCGCGGATGCCGCACAGGCCCACGTAGCGCTCGCCGACCTTGCCCGAGCCCTCCAGCTTGACGCGCACCCGGGCGTCCGGCAGGAAACGCGAGCCTGTCACGCGGGTGGTGCGGTCGTCGAGCTGTTCGTAGACGCAGTGGGTCATGTCGAGCTTGCCGCCGGCGAAGAACTCCTCGTAGGGGTTGGAGCGTTCGTACATCGCATGGCCCGAGACCGATGCGATGGTGCAGCGCTGCTCTGGATGCATCGCGGTGGCCCGCACGTCGGCATGCGTGATCTCGCCCATGACGGTCTCCTTGCCGCCGTAGGGCTCGGCGCAGAAGGACGCGCATTCCAGCACCTTGCCCAGGTAGTAGGCCTGGTCGGGGTGGAAGCCATGGTGCAGCGCCGGCCCGGCGAACACGGCCGCGTCG
>JBIKTP010000536.1:0-3038 GCA_044348035.1 Burkholderiaceae bacterium | reverse complement strand
CGTCGGCGCGTTCAGCGCCCGACCGCGCCGCTGAGCGCCCCCACCGGGCACCGCCTGCCGCGACGCGCGCCAACGCCAAGGTAGTCCCTGCAGCACCACCGAACACAAAGAGAGCCAACGCCAAGGTAGTTCAAGGCACACCGAACAAGGAGACCACCGCCAATGCGCCCCAATCCCACCATGCAAACACGCAAGCAAGGAACCCCATGAGCACCCAGGCTGACTACATCCGGGCGTACATGCCCGAACGCAGCATCGATGCGTCACGCGCAGCGCTCGTCATGATCGACATGCAGTACGCCACCGGCTCACGCCAGGGCGCACTCGCCCGCAAACTGCAGGCAGAGGGGTCGACCGTTGGCGAGTACCGGTTCCACCGCATCGAGCAGTCCGTGCTGCCAAACACGCTGCGCCTGCGCGCCCACTTCACGCAGCTGCAGCGCCCCGTGCTGCATGTCACCATCGGCGCAGCGCGACCCGACGCGCTGGATGCGCCGATCCACATGCGCAAGCTGTTTGTCGAGTTCCAGAACCATGTCGGCAGCCGCCAGCACGAGATCGTCGACGAACTCAAGCCCCTGCCCGGCGAACATGTGCTGCGCAAGACCACCATCGGTGCCTTTGCCTCCACAGGCATCGACAGCCTGCTGCGCGCGCTGGGCTGCGAGCAGTTGTACCTGACAGGCGTCTCCACCAACATGTGCGTGGAGACCACCGCCCGCGAGGCCGCTGACCGCGGCTACCTCGTGACCCTGGTCGAAGACGCCTGCGGCACCACCCATGAAGACCTGCACCAGGTGACCATGCGCAATTTCCAGCGCCTGTTCGGCCGGGTGCGCTCCTGCGCCGACGCGCTCCGGGAGCTGGGCGCATGACGCGGCGTGTGCTGGTGATCGTGCCCTTCGCGATGTCGGCGGACAACCTGGCGCTGCGCCAGCAGCAACTCGCCGGGCTGCAGTTCGGCGAGGGCCTGCACTTCGAATACCGCTCGGTCAAGGCCGGGCCGGCCAACTACTCCAGCCACCATGACTTTGCGCTGGCCGACGTGTCCATCTTCGAGGCCGGCTGCCGCGCACAGGACGAAGGCTTCTGCGCCGTGTGCATCGATACCATGAGCGACTCTGGCGCGGCCGCCCTGCGCTCGGTGCTCGACATCCCCGTGTTCGGCCCTGGCAAGGTATCGATTCTGACTGCGCTGATGCTGGGCGACCGCTTCTCCATCCTGACCATGGCCAGCCGCTGGAAACCGCTGTACAAGAAGGCCCTGGACGAGCTCGGCATGCACCACAAATGCGCCTCGGTGCGGGCCATCGAGGTGCCGCCCGACAATCAGGGCCTGCTGTCGGGCAAGGAGGACGCCGTGTTTCCACTGCTCGAAGCCGCAGCGCGTGTCGCCATCGAACAGGACGGTGCCGATGTGCTGATCCTGGGCTCGACCACGATGCACCAGGCCCATGCATTTCTGCAAAGCCGCCTGCCGGTACCCGTCATCAACCCGGGGCCGCTGAGCTACAAGATGGCAGAGTCGGCGCTGGCCCTGGGGTACAGCCACAGCCGGCAGGCCTACCCGCGTCCGATGCATGCGCGGCTGGACATGCTGGAAGCCATGCTACTGGCCGCACAACAATCCCTTGCTGGAGGACCCCGCCCATGAAGACCCGACGTCTGAGCCCGGAACAGGTCGCGCAGTACGAGCGCGACGGATTCCTGCACCCCATCCCGGTGTTGTCGCCCGACGAGGTGCACCGCTTGCGCAGCGAACTGGAGGCCTGGGAACACAGCCGCGGAGCCCCGATCGACTTTCCGGAAAAGTCCAAGTCCTACCTGCTGTTCGACTGGGCCGACCAGCTGGTGCACCACCCCGCCATCCTGGACGCGGTGGAGGACGTGATCGGCCCCGACATCCTGGTCTACCACTCCACGCTGTTCCTCAAGGAGGCCCGTACCGGCGCTTTCGTGCGCTGGCACCAGGACAGCGCCTACTTCTACCTCGAGCCGCATCTGCACGTGACCGCCTGGGTGGCCCTGTCCGACGCATCGGAACTGGCCGGCTGCATGCGCGCCCTGCCCGGCAGCCACCGCTGGGGCAACATCCCCCACGATGACCAGCCCGGAGCGCTGAACATGATCCGCCGCGGCCAGGGCATCAGCCAGCGGTTCGATGCGGAGACCGGTGTCGCGATGCCGGTTGCTGCAGGCGAGATGTCGCTGCACCATACCGACCTGATGCGCGCATCCGGCGCCAACCAAAGCGACGACCGCCGCATCGGCTATGCCATCAGCTACATCCCGGCCCATGTGCGGCCCGTGGGTGCGGTGCGGCCGCATGCCCTGTGTGTGCGAGGCCGCGACCATGGTAACTTCATTGCCGAACGGCGCCTGCAAGAGGCCCTCTCGCCCCAGGACCAGGACCAGCACCGTGAAGCCCTGGCCGCATTCCGGGCACTGCAGGATGCGGGCTTCGCACAGGCGAACGCCGTGCCGGCGCAACCATGAGCACAGTGGAACACCCAGGCGACCGTGCACGTCTGGCCCGTTTGGCGGAGGCCTACTTTGCAGCCGTCGACCGCATGGATCTTGCGGCCACACTCGCGTGCTTCACGCCCGATGCCAGCTTCACGATCGCAACCTACAACACCGTCTACCGCGGGCGCGACACCGAGATCCGCGGCATGTTCGAGCGGCTCAATGCACGGTATGCCAAGGTCTGGCACGGCAACTTCGACCATGTGGCGCAGGGGCCTGACCGGATTGCAAGCCGCTTCCGGGTCGAGAATCTCGGCTTCGACCAGAAAACCCTGGTCAAGAACAACTGCAACTTCTTCCGGCTGCGGGGCGAGCTGTTCGACGAGGTCTTCGTGTACATGAGCGGTGACAACTCGCTGGGTTGAGCCGGCCGGCCACCTCTGCGTGACAGTGCCAGAATCGGCATCTTTCCATCTGCCCGTGAAGGAACTGCCATGCCCGCCTACCTCGTCGTCGACTCCCAGCTCACCGACCCGGAACACTACGAGCAGTACAAGCTGCGCGCCAAGCCG
>JBIKTP010000537.1:0-3038 GCA_044348035.1 Burkholderiaceae bacterium | reverse complement strand
GCACGATGTTCCCGGCGCTGGCGGTCTTCTCCGCGCCGACCGATGCCTTGCGCGACCCTGCAGCCCGGGCGCGCTGGCTGGAATGGAGTCGGGCGCTGGGGCTGGAAACCAACCAGACCCCGCGTGCGGCAGCGGACTCGGTGGTGGATGTTTTCATGGCCGCCGAAGCCGCCGAAGCCGACATGGCGGCCCTGCTGGCGCGGCTGCGCAAGGCCTTCTTTGTGTTGGCGGAGGATCGGCTCGACAAGAAACTCCAGAAGTTCCCCGCCGCCCGTGAGGCCGAAGCCGAGCTGCGTGACCTGTGCGCCGCCCAGCGCCAGCACCAGGCCTGGCTCTACCAGCAGCGCATGGCCCGGCTGACCCGCGTGCTGATGCGCTGTCATGCGGCGGTCAAGCGCGAGCGCGGCTGGGTTGACATGACCGACGTGGAGCGCGCTGCACTGACGCTGTTGTCGGACCCGGTGCTCTCCGGCTGGGTGCAGGAGCGGCTGGACATGCGGGTTCGCCACCTGCTGATCGACGAGTTCCAGGACACCAACCCGTTGCAGTGGCAGGCGCTGTCGTCATGGCTGGGAAGCTACGCGGGGGCACGGGGTCAGGCACCCAGTGTTTTTCTGGTCGGTGATCCCAAGCAGAGCATCTACCGGTTTCGCCGCGCCGAGCCACAGGTGTTCAGGGCCGCACAGGACTTCATGGGCGATGTGCTGGGCGGCGACCGGCTGAGCTGCGACCACACCCGGCGCAATGCGGTGGGCGTCATCTCCATGGTCAATGCGACCATGCAGGCCGCCAGCGCCGCGCAGCAGTTCGACGGTTTCCGCCCGCACACCACCGACTCCCGATCTGCCGGTCTGGTGGGCTGTCTGCCGCCGATTGCCCGGCCCGGGAAGCAGCGCGCCACCGACAGCCCAGCCGATGCCCCCTGGCGCGACAGCCTGTGCACACCGCGCGAGGTGGCCGAGGAGACCTTGCGCACACTGGAGGCGCGCCAGGTGGCGCAGTGGGTTGCCGCGCAGGTGCAGTCGGGCTTGCCGTCGGGTGACATCATGGTGCTGTCGCGCCGCCGTGCCGGCCTGCAGCCGGTGCAGCAGGAACTGCGCGCCCTGGGTGTTGCGGCGCAGGTTGGCGAGAAGACGGCCCTGGGCGATTGCTGCGAAGTGCAGGATGTGGTGGCCCTGCTGGACGCGCTGGTGTCGCACCAGCACGACCTCTCGCTGGCCCGGGCGTTGAAGTCCCCATTGTTCGGCCTGGACGACGCCGCATTGCTGCTGCTTGCCCGGCGCGAGCCCGCACGGGGTCTGAGTTGGTGGGAACGGCTGCAACTGGCCTGGCCCGACACCAGCCCCCTGGCCGGCGTGGGCAGGTGTCTGCTGCGCTGGCACGCATGGGTGCAAAGCCTGCCGCCCCACGATGCCTTGCAGTCCATCTACACCGATGGCGACGTGCTGGCACGGTTTGCCATGGTGGCGCCGCCGACCCAGCGTGACGCCGTACTGGCCAACCTGCGCGCCCTGCTGGAGGCCACGCTGCAGGTGGCGGGCGGTCGTTACGCGACGCCCTATGCCTTTGTGCGTGCGCTCAAGGCAGGTGGCGTGCAGGCCCCGGCCGCGGTAACGCCCCATGCGGTGCGGCTGCTCACCGTGCATGGCGCCAAGGGGCTGGAGGCCCGCGGGGTGGTCCTGCTCGACACCGACACACCGGAGCGTGCCGCCGACACCATGTCCGTGCTGGTGGATTGGCCAGGCCACCTGCCGCAGCCCCGCCGGCTGGTGTTCCTGGCCAGCGAACGTGCTCCACCGTCCTGTGCTGCCGGCCTGCTGGCCAGCGAGCAGGCCCAGCGCAAGCGAGAGGAACTCAATGCCCTCTATGTGGCGATGACGCGCGCGCGCGAAACGCTGCTGCTGTCGTCGATCGAGCCCTTCCGGGACGCGCCCGACAGCTGGTGGCGGCGTCTCTCGGCGCGGGGGCTGCAGGCGCTCGACGCGCCCGTGCCGCCACCCGTCGCCGGCCTGGGTCGCGATGAGGACCCTGGCTGCCTTGTCAAGGAGCTGCCGGTGTGGCGGGCGCCGCCACGCGACACGCAGTCTGGCCGCCTCCCCGAGGAAGACGACGGTCCGCAGGCCCGTGGCGGCAAGGCCATGCACCGGCTGCTGGAGTGGGGCCGGTTCACCCCGGCCCATGTGCTGGCGGCCGCGCGCGAGTTCAGCCTGACGGCAGAACAGGCGGAGCTGGCCTGCGCAATGGCGCAGCGCATCCGCGGCGGTGCCGGCGCATGGGCCTGGGACCCTGAGGTCGTGGACTGGCAGGGTGCCGAGGTGGCGCTGAGCGTGCAGGGGCAACTGCTGCGGCTGGACCGTCTGGTGCGCCTGCGTGTCAGCGGCGACTGGTGGGTGTTCGACTTCAAGTCGGCCAGCCAGCCGCAGCGGCAGCCGGAGCTGGTTGCCCAGCTTCGGGCCTACCGGGACGCCGTGCAGGCGATCTATCCTGCGACCCCTGTGCAGGCTGCATTCCTCACGGGTGAGGGGGCGCTGATCCCCCTGCAGGACGAACCATGACGGACATCGCATGAACCAGGTGGTCGTGATCGGCGGCGGGCCTGCGGGCCTGATGGCTGCGGAGGTATTGTCTGCAGCAGGTGTGGCCGTCCATGTGTATGACGCCATGCCCACGGTCGGGCGCAAGTTCCTGCTGGCGGGAATCGGAGGCCTCAACCTGACGCATTCCGAGCCATCAGGTCCCTTCGGGTCCCGTTTCGGCGCGCGGCAGGCCGAGGTCGGCGCCTGGCTGAGGGACTTCGGCGCGCTGGAAGTGCGGGCCTGGGCGCAGGGGCTGGGTGTATCCACCTTCGTCGGCTCGTCGGGGCGTGTGTTTCCCGGCGACATGAAGGCAGCGCCGCTTCTGCGCAGCTGGATGCACCGCTTGCGCCAGCCGCCTGCACCGGCCTGTCCTGTGAAATTCCACATGCGGCATCGCTGGGTCGGCTGGATGGGGGACGACGGTGCCGGCACCTGTTTGCGCTTTGCCTCGCCAAGCGGAGA
>JBIKTP010000535.1:0-3039 GCA_044348035.1 Burkholderiaceae bacterium | reverse complement strand
GGGTGTGGCGCCACCGAAGAACAATCCCGACCTTTTCGGCGCCTGAGGGGCCTGCACGCGATGGCCTCTCCCCGCAAACGATGGATCCTGGGCGTTGCCCTGCTGGTGCTGGCTGCTGCCGCTGCGTCCTTCTGGTGGCGCGGCCGCGCGGTACCGGTGGACGTGCTGCAGGTGCGCATGGCGCCGCTGGTGCGCACGGTGCAGTTTTCGGCGCGGGTTCAGGCCCTGTCGCGGGTGGACATCGGCGCCACCTTGACCGGGCGCGTGTCCGAGGTGCTGGTGGCCGATGGCGCGCAGGTGCAGGCCGGGGCCGAGCTGGTGCGCCTGGAGTCGCAGGAACTGCGCGCCGCGCTGGCGCAGGCGCTGGCCGCGCAGCAGCAGGCGGCCGCCCGGCTGGCGGGTCTGCGCAGCACCGGGCGCTCCAGCGCCAGCGCCGCGCTGGCACAGGCCCAGGCGACGGTGGACGCCACGCAGGCCGAGTTCGAGCGTGTGCAGCAGCTGGTGGCCCAGGGTTTCCTGAGCGCCTCGCGCCAGGACGATGCACGCCGCGCACGCGACGTGGCGCTGGCCCAGCGCGACAGCGCACGCGCCCAGGCCGGCGCCATCGGGGATGCCGGCACCGAGATCGTGCAGGCCCAGGCCGCAGCCGCTGCGGCGGCATCGGCGGTCGAGGCGGCCCGCGCGCGGCTGGCCCAGGCCACGCTGCGCGCGCCGGCCGACGCCCAGGTGCTGGAACGCTCCGTCGAGCCCGGCCAGATCGTGCAGCCCGGCCGCAGCCTGCTCACGCTGGCGCTGGCCGGCCCGACGCAGCTCGTGGCCCAGGTGGACGAACGTTTTCTGGAGCAGCTGGCCGTGGGGCAGACCGCCACGGTCGTGGCCGATGCGTATGCCGGCCAGCGCTTTGCCGCGCGCGTGCTGAGCATCGCGCCGATCGTCGACGCGCAGCGCGGGGCGATCGAGGTGAAGTTCGCGCTGGCCGACGCCGTGCCCGCCTTTCTGCGCCAGGACATGACGCTGTCGGTCGAGGTCGAGACGGCGCGCCGCCCGAGCGCGCTGGCGGTGCCGGTGGCGGCGCTGGGCGTGGCGCCGGTCGGCAACGGTGCGGTGCTGCGGGTGGTGGTGGACGGCGAGGTGACTTCGCGGCCGGTGACGACCGGTCTGCGGACCCTGGACGCCGTCGAGATCACCGGCGGACTCGCCGATGGCGATCTGGTGGCCCCGGACAGCGGCCTCGACGTGGGGCGCAAGGTCCGGCCGGTGGTGGTGCCTGCCGGGCCGGGTGGTGGCAGCCCCCGGCCTGCGAACGGCAGCAGCGGCAGCGGTGGCGCCGCATTGACCAACGCCATGGGGCGCTGAGGCGCACACCACCGTGGGCTACTGGCTCGGATTCGAGGTGCGGGTGGCGGTGCGCTTCCTGCGCGAGGGCCGGCTGCAGACCGTGCTGATCATGGTGGGCGTGGCGGCCGGTGTGGCGGTGATCGCCTACATCTCGGCCCTGGTGACCGGGCTGCAGGACAACACCTTCCGCAAGACCCTGGGCGGCCAGCCGCACGTCACCCTGCGGGCGCTGGACGACGTGGTCAGCCCGGCCCGAGCCACCCTGCCGGGTGAGCAGCGTCTGACCGACACCCAGCCGCGTGCACAGCGCCTGCGTTCGGTCGGCAACTGGCAGTCGATGCTGCCCCTGCTGGAGCGCATGCCCGAGGTGGCCGCGGTGTCGCCGATGGTGGCTGGCGGTGGCCTGGCTTTGCGCGGCGAGGCCACGCAGTCGATCGCGCTGGCCGGTGTCGACCTGGACCGCTACGACCGGGTCGTGCGCCTGCGCGAGAAGGTGGTGGCGGGCGTGGCCAGCCTGGCGCCGGGCGAGGCCATCATCGGTACCGAACTGGCGTCGGACCTGGGCGTGCGCCCCGGGGACCGCCTGACGGTGCTCAGCGGCACGGTCAGCGAGACGGTGCGTGTCACCGCGCTGGTCGACCTGGGCGTGCGCGAGCTCAACCGGCGCACGGTCGTCGTGCCGCTGCGCTTGGCGCAGAGCCTGTTCGGCTTGCCGGGCGGCGCCACCAACCTGGACCTGGCGCTGGTGGACGTCTGGGGCGCCAAGGTGTTTGCCGCCAGCCTGCGCGCGCAGTTTGCCTACAAGGTAGAGAGCTGGCAGGAGACCAATGCGCAGCTGGTGTCGGCCCTGAACGCGCAGTCGGTCAGCACCGGGTTGATCCGCGCCATCGTGCTGGTGGTGGTGGTGCTGGGCATTGCCAGCGTGCTGGTGGTGTCGGTGGTGCAGAAGCGCCGCGAGATCGGCATCCTGCGCGCGATGGGCGCCACCCGCGGGCAGATGGTGCGGGTGTTCCTGGTGCAGGGAGGCATCGTCGGCGCGGTGGGTTCGGTGTTCGGCCTGGGGCTGGCGGTGGCGATGATCTGGCTCTTCACCGCCTTCGTGCGCGGCTCCGACGGGCAGCCTCTGTTCCTGATCGTGTTGCCGGCGGCGCTGGCCGTGCAGGTGGCGCTGGTGGCCACCGTGTGTGGCGTGCTGGCGGCCATTGCACCGGCGCGGCGCGCGGCAGCGATGGACCCGGCGCAGGCGATCCGGATATGACGACGATGCTCCTCCCACGCGCGCGGCATTCGCTGCCCCCCGGGTGCCACTGACATGGCCGAACCGGTTGCCAGGGGCCAGCCCCTGATCGTCCTGCGCGATGTGCGCAAGAGCTACAACATCGGGCTGCCCAACGAGGCCGAGGTGTTGCACGGCCTCTCGCTCACGGTGGACAGCGGCGAGTTCGTGGCGCTGATCGGGCCCTCGGGCTCGGGCAAGAGCACGCTGCTCAACATCGTGGGACTGCTCGAACCCATGACCAGCGGCAGCTACATGATCCAGGGCCAGGAGGTGCATGCGCTGGACGACACCGCGCTGACGCTTCGCCGGCGCGGCACGCTGGGCTTCGTGTTCCAGTTCCACCACCTGCTGCCGGCCTTCACCGCGCTGGAGAACGTGACCATGCCCTTCCTGATCCGCTGCGGCCATGTCGGTGCTAAGGA